>NZ_JCBANN010000054.1:0-38598 GCF_059761975.1 Achromobacter sp. 46006 | reverse complement strand
CGCCTGGGCGGTCTGCGCCCGGGTCCAGGCGCGCGAGCGCCCGGCGCAACTGGTCAGCGGCCACTGGACCGGCCAGGAAGAAGCCGCGCACGCGTAGCGCGGGCGGATGCGCCGCGCGCTGACCCGTGATCGACGACCGGCGGCCGCCAGCCGTCAGCTCCCCGGCTGCGCGGCCGGCGCCCGCAGCACCAGCATCAAACCCAGCAGGATTCCCGCCATGCCGCCCAGGCTCAACAACGACAGCCGGTTGCCCAGCACCAGGTAGTCCAGCGCCGCGGTGCCCGCCGGCACCAGGTAGAACAGGCTGGTGACGTTGACCAGGTTGCCGGACCGGATCATGCGGTAGAACAACAGCGTCGCGCCGACCGAGATCACCAGGCCCATCCACAACAACGGCAGGACGAAGCCCAGCCCCCAATCCGCGCGCAGCGGCTGGAACGGCGCGAACAGCAGGCACAGCGCCAGGCTCACCGTGTACTGCAGCGGCATCACGTCCATCGGCGCCTGGCGCACGCGCTTTTGCAGGATGGCGCCGGCCGTCATGCTGGCCAGCGCCGCGAACGCGAAGGCCATGCCGGCCAGCGAGAACCGCGCCATGCCGATGCTCTGGAACATCACCATCGCCAGGCCGCACAGGGCCAGCAGCAGGCCCGCCAGCCGCAGGGGCGGATAGCGGCGCTCCAGCAGCGCCAGGGTCAGGATGGGTTGCGCCCCCAGCAGCGTGGCCAGCACGCCCGGCGTGATGCCGTGGTCCAGCGCCAGCAGATAGCAGATGGAGTAGCTGCCGATCAGCAGCAGCCCGGTCAGCGCGACGATGCCGCGCGTGCCGGGAGCCGGCAACCAGCGCCGCCGTGCCGCGCAGATCGCCAGCAGCACGGCCAGCGCCAGGAGGAAGCGCAGCAGCAGGAAGCCGAAGGCCGAGGCGTGCGCCAGGCCCCATTTGGCGAAGATCGCGCCGCCGCTCCACAGCAGCACGAACAAGGAAGTGGAGCCGTAGGCGGCCCACGTATTGCGATTGAAAGACATGGAGATTTCTACCTGTCGGGTATGGAACAGGCTCCCGCCGCGTGCGCGCGTCTTGCGGCGCGCGCACGGATCAGGCGTCGACTCGCGGCGGACGGGCGCGAACGCTAACGCGTCGGCGCGCCAGCGCGGCGGATCCAGGCGATAAGGCGGGAGCGGAAAGTGTGCGGCGGTCAGCCGACGACGGCTGCCACGGGCGGATAGGCGCCCGCGACACCGACGACGACATCGCACGGCGGCGAAGCCACCGGCGGCGATACGACCGTCGAAACGACAGGAGAAACCACGGGAGACGACACGCCATGCCCCAGGCGCGCGCGCAGGCCGACGCCGGCTGCGCGGGCAGCGAAGGCGGATTCGGCGGAAGGCGTGAAGTCGGGCATCTGAGGCGCGTCGGGTTCGGTGATGAACCCGCGTAGCCTACCGACGCGCCGCAGCGGCGTCAAGTTGCGCGTCGCCCGCACGCGGCCGGCGACACGCTTGACGACGCCGGTCCGCACATGGGGATGCCGTTTGCACGTGCGGGCGTGGCTTGCGCCCGCCGCCCAAGCGTCAAGCGCCGATGCGGCGCTGCTCGACGCCCAGGTCGCGCCAGGCCTCGCCGTGGCAGGTGAACATCAGGATCTGGTGGCGCGTGGCGGCATCGAACAGCGCGCGCTTCATCAGGTCGCGGCGGCCGTCGTCGGTATGCACCAGCGCGTCGTCCAGCAACAGCAGCGTCGGCCTTCCGGCCTCGCGCAGCAGGTCGGCATAGGCGAAGCGCGCCAGGATGCCCAGTTGTTCGCGCGTGCCGAAGCTGAGCGCGTCCAGCGGGTCCTCGCCGCCCGCGCGTTGCAGGGCCGCGGGCAGCAGCGCCTCGTCCAGGCGCAGCGCGGACTCGGGGAACAGCAGCCCCAGATAGTGGCCCAGGCGGCGCGCCAGGGGCGCCTGCAGGCGCTGCGTGGCGGCGTCGCGCTTGGCGGCCAACAAGGTGGACAGCAGTTCCAGCGCCTGGGCGCGGCGCTGGAATTCGTCGCGGCGGCGCTGCAGGCGTTCGCAGGCGGCTTCGGCTTGCGACAGGCGTTCGCCCAGGCCCTGCGCGCCGGCCTGCTCCAGCTTGCCCAGCAACTGTTGGATGTCGCTGTGGCGCTTGTGCTGGGCGTCGCGTTCGATGGCCGCGGATTTCTCGTAGCGCTGCGCGTCCTGTTCCAGCAGTTCGGGACGCAATGCTTCCAGAGCGGCCTGCGCCTGGCGCAGGCGCTGTTCGAGCAGGTCATGCCCGCTGCGCGCTTCGGCCAAGCGGCCGGCGCGGGCCTGACGCTGCGCCGCGCGTTCGGGCGATTGCAGGTCGGCGCCGCGCGCGGCGGCCTGGGTTTCGAGCAGTTGGGCGCGGGCGCTGTCGGCATCGAAGGCGCGCTGGGCCGTTGCCAGCGCCTGTTCGGCTTGCGCCGCGCTGGCTTCGGCATCGCGCAGCGCCTGGCGCACGGCGGGCGCGTCGACATCGTCCGCGTCCGCCGCTGGCGGCAGCAATGCCAATCGCTCGGCCAGTTGCGCGCGCCGCGCCTGGGCTTCGTTGCGCTGGCCGCGCAATGCGTCCACGCCCTTGGGCGCGTGGATCGCCAGCGTCTTGCGCATGGCATCCAGTTCGCGTTGCAAGTCGATGCCGCGCGCATAGCGTTCCTCGGCCTCGGCCAAGTGGGCCACGCCCAGGCGCGACAGCAAGGCGGCGCTGGCCGCCTGCGTCTCGGCCAGTTCGCGCTTGAGCGCCGGCAGGTCCTGGCCGCCCGGCTCGATGCGCAGGCGGCCCAGGCCGGGCAGTTCCAACTCGGCCGCGGCGGTCAGCAGCAACTCGCCGCTGCCGGCCAGCGCGGCGCCGTCCAGCCGCGCCTCGCGTCCGGCGTCCAGGGCGTACGACAGGCGCGTGGCGATGGCCTGCTGGCGCAATTGCAGGTCGCCCAGCGCGCGTTCGCTCTTGCGCAAGGCCTGGATATCGGCGCCGGCGATCTCGATGCGCACTGCCTCTGCCTTCAAGATCGAGCCCTGCTCGATGAGGCGGGTGGCTGCTTCGAGCGCGCCGTCCAGGCGCTCGACGTCGCGCGTCAACTGGTCGATCTGGTGTTCGAGATCGCGACGGTCGGCCACCGCCTGTACAGCCGCGAGCCGCTGGCGCGCCTGCTCGACGGCGGCGGCATGCGTGTCGCGCTGCCCGCGGGCCCGGGCCAGCGGTTCCTGCGCTTCCTGGACTGCGGCGCGGGCGGCCCGCGCCTGCGCCACCAGGGCCTGCAATTCGGTTTCGTCCTGCTGGTCGCGGCGCACCTGTTCCTGCAGCACGGCCAGGGTTTCGGCCGCCTGGCGCTGTTCGCGTTGCAGCCCTTCGAGCGCCTCGCGCTCCTTGGCCACGGCCGCGAGCCGGGCCCGCGCCTCGGCGGCGCGGGCCTCGAAATCCTTCCAGGGCTGTCCGGTCTCGGCGCGCGCGTGTTCGGCGCGCAGCGCGGCCAGCCGGTCGACGTCGGCGTCAAGCTGCGCCTTGGCCAAGGCGCATTGGTCGCGTTCGGCCAGGGCGGCGGCGAGCGCGTCCTCGGCGTCCTTGTAGATGCCCTTGGGGCGGCCGTTGCGCGCGTCCAGCAAGGCGGCGCGTTCGGCGGCGACGCGCTCGTAGAGCCGGTCGCCGTCGCCGGAGGCCAGTTCGCCCGACAACTGCGTCAGGGCCTCGCGCAGATGCCCGCCGGCATGGCCAGCGGCGGTTTGCAGATTCTGGCCGTCTCCCTGCTGGATCCACAGCAGGCCCGGCACGCCGGCCAGGTCGGGCTTGCTC
Source organism: Achromobacter sp. 46006 (assembly GCF_059761975.1). Classification (NCBI taxonomy): domain Bacteria; kingdom Pseudomonadati; phylum Pseudomonadota; class Betaproteobacteria; order Burkholderiales; family Alcaligenaceae; genus Achromobacter; species Achromobacter sp. 46006. Next base: position 34,781 of record NZ_JCBANN010000054.1, on the reverse strand, counting down.
TGGCCGCGCGCGGCCAGCTCGAAGCCCAGCAACGCGGCCAGCGCGTTCTCCGCTTCCTCGCCATCGAGCCGTTGCGCGCCGTCGTCGATCAGCAGTTCGCAACGGGCCCGCGACAGGAAGTGTTTTTTCAGCAGGTAATCGTGGCCCGCATGGCTGAATGCCAGTTCGACGCCGGGCCGCGCGCCGCTCTCGCCGCGCGGCGCCAGGTCGGACACGGTACGGGTGCTGTAGCGTTCCAGGAACGCGGCGCGGATGGCCGCGGCCACCGTGCTCTTGCCGGCCTCGTTGGGACCGACAAACAGGTTCAGGCCATCCTGCAGGCCATCCAGCACCAGGGGCTGGCGGAATTTGCGGAATTCTTCCAGGGCGATGCGCGTGAGCTTCATTGCGCGCCTCCCTGGGCCGTGCCTTCGCGCTGGAACCGCAGCAGCAGCCGCAGGGCCTCGCCGGCCACCGCCGCCTGCCCGGGATCGGCCTGCATGGCCTGCAGTTGCGCGGCCACTTCGCCGACATAGCCGCTCGCGCCCAGTTGCGCCAGGTCGGCCTCGTCCGGTTCGAGCAGCAGGCCGGAGAAATCGGGCAGCACCGCCCTCGCCTGCGCCGCCGCCTGGTCCACGGCGCGTTGCAGCGCCTCCCAGGTCGGCACATTGACGTGGCCTTGCAGTTCCAGCCGCAGCACGTCTTCGGCGCGCAGCGCCGCCAGGCGCTCGGCCAGCGCCTGGGCGTCGGTCGGCAGGCTGAGGGTTTCGCTCCAGGCCGACCAGCGGTACCTGCCGGTGGCCACGCGTTCGACCTGAGGCGGCGCCCCCGGCGTTTCGATGCGCACGTCCAGCGCGTAGCCGGGCTCGTTGCCGCGAAAGCGGTCTTGCTCGGGCGTGCCGGCGTACCAGGTGCGTTCGTCGATGGCCAGGCAGCCGTGCCAATCGCCCAGCGCCAGGTAGTCGAGCCGCGCGCGGGCGGCGCGGTCGGGCGCGATGGGGTTGGTGGCGTCGATGGTGTCGGGCAGGCGGCTGGCCACGCTGCCATGGGCCAGGCCCACGCGGAAGCGGCCGGGCTCGGATTCCAGGGCGTCGAAGGCCTGGGTGACGTCGTCGTAGGTATGGCGCTGGGTCAGCGGCGCGGCCAGCACCGCGAGGTTCTGCGCCGCCAGGTCGACCACGCCGGGGCGCAGCGGCACCTGCACGTTGGGCGGAATGCAGCCCAGTTGCGCGGCGCGGCTCCAGACGCTGTCGGCCAGCGCCGCGTCGTGGTTGCCGGCGATCATGACCCATGGCCCGGCGTAGGCGGCCAGCGCGGCGAACAGGCGGCGGATGGTGCGGTCGGACACAGCCTGGGTGTCGAACACGTCGCCGGCCACCAGCACCGCGTCGACCTGGCGCTCGGCGGCGAGCGCGGCGATGCGCGCGACGACATCGAAGCGGGCCTCGGCCAGCAAGGCGGCGTCATCGGTGTCGAACTGGCCGTACTGACGGCCGATCTGCCAATCGGCGGTATGCAGGAAATGGATCATGCCGCCGATTGTAGAGGCCGGCGCCGATTCCCTGTGGCCTCGACGGGCCTGCGAGTGTCGCGGCAATGTCGCGCCGCGCCCGCTGGAACAACGGCCCGGCCGGCATCGTGCGCCGGGCGGGCCGTCGGGACGCCGGCTTGTGGCCCGCGCCCGGGGGGAAACTGGTTGGGAAAGCAGGCCGGAATCAGGCGCCCTTGCCGTCCAGCACCAGCGGCCGTTCGGCCGGCGCGTGGCGGTCGTAGCGCGACAGCGCCAGGCCGTCGGTACGGATCTGCGGACGCTGGCCCAGCACCTGGTCGGCCACCAGCTTGCCCGAACCGCAGGCCATGGTCCAACCCAGCGTGCCGTGGCCGGTGTTCAGGAACAGGTTGCCGTAGCGGGTCGGGCCGACCACGGGCGTGCTGTCCGGCGTCATGGGGCGCAGGCCGGTCCAGAACTCGGCGCGGGCCACGTCGCCGCTGCCGGGGAACAGGTCGTTGACCACCAGTTCGAGCGTCTTGCGGCGCGCGTCCTTCAGGCGCAGATCGAAGCCCGACAGCTCGGCCATGCCGCCGACGCGGATGCGGTCGTCGAATCGGGTGACGGCGATCTTGTAGGTTTCGTCGAGAATGGTGGAGACCGGCGCGGCGGCCTCGTCCTTCATGGGGATGGTCAGCGAGTAGCCCTTGACCGGGTACACCGGCAAGTCCAGGCCGAGCGGTTCCAGGAAGCCGCGCGTGTAGCTGCCAAAGGCCGCGACGTAGCGGTCGGCCGTCAGCACCTCGTTGCCGACACGCACGCCGGTCACCTGGCCGCCGGCGGTGTTCAGGCCAGTGACCGACTGGTTGTAGCGGAACTCCACGCCCAGCGCCGCGGCCATTTCGGCCAGGCGGGTGGTGAACAGGCGGCAATCGCCGGTCTCGTCATTCGGCAGGCGCAGGCCGCCGGCCAGCTTGTGCAGCGAACGCGCCAGCGCCGGCTCGGCGCTCACCAGGCGGTTGCGGTCCAGCAGCTCGTAGGGCACGCCGACCTCTTCCAGCACCGCGATGTCGCGGCGCGCGGCTTCCATCTGGGCCTCGGTGCGGAACAGTTGCAGTGTGCCGCGCGCGCGTTCTTCATAATGGATGCCGGTATCGGCGCGCAGTTCGCGCAGGCAGTCGCGGCTGTATTCGGCCAGGCGCAACATGCGTTCCTTGTTGACCGCGTAGCGATCGGCCGAGCAGTTGGCCAGCATCGCCGCCATCCACTTGAGCTGGTACAGGCTGCCGTCCAGGCGGATCGCCAGCGGCGCGTGCTTCTTGAACAGCCACTTGATGGCTTTCAGCGGGATACCGGGCGCGGCCCAGGGAGTGGAATAGCCCGGCGACACCTGGCCGGCGTTGGCGTAGCTGGTCTCCTGGGCGGCGCCGGGCTGGCGGTCCAACACCGTCACTTTGGCGCCCTGGCGGGCCAGGTAATAGGCAGTGGTGGTGCCGATGACGCCGCTGCCGAGGACGATGACGTGCATGATTCGTTCCGAAGTTTGGATTTGGTCAGGAATTTCGGTAGTCTATGAGCCACTCGGTAGTGAAAATCACTGAAAATATGGATTTAGCAGTGCTTTTTCCCGGCCAACCCTGTTTTTTTACCCGCCGGAAGTGAAATGCGCGACCTCGACCGTATCGACCTGAAAATCCTGGATATCCTGCAGCGCGAAGGCCGTGTTTCCGTGACGGAGCTGGCCGAACGGGTCAGCCTGTCGGCCACCCCCTGCTCCGACCGCATCAAGCGCATGGAGCGCGAGGGGGTGATCACCGGTTACCATGCGCGCGTCAATCCGGCAGCGCTCGGCAAGAACCTGCTGGTGTTCCTGGAGATCAAGCTCTCGGCCAAGTCGGGCGATGTGTTCGACAAGGTCAAGAAAGAGCTGCTGTATGTGCCCGAAGTCATGGAATGCCACCTGGTGTCGGGCGATTTCGATTACCTGGTCAAGGCCCGCCTGACCGAGATGAATGAATACCGCCGTCTTCTCGGCGAGATCCTCAAGCGCCTGCCCGCATCGGCCGAATCGCGCAGCTACGTGGTGATGGAGGAGATTAAGGAAACCCTGTACCTGCCGGTCGATCGGTAGCGATTCGCGCGTCTTGTTACCGGCGGGCGCGCCGCCTGCTGCTATGCTGCGGCCCTCCCGGGTCCGTATCGGGCCCATATCCGGCAATGACCCGGCCCCGATTTTCTCGCCCCATGACTCTATGACCCGTCTCTACAAGTACTTTTTCCGTGGATTGATCACCGTCCTGCCGCTGGCGCTGACGATCTATCTGCTGTACATCTTCCTGGCCTGGACCGAGGCCGTGGCGCTGACCTTCCTGCGCCCCTTCATCGGCGGCTTCTACTTCCCCGGCCTGGGCTTGCTGCTGGGCATCCTGGGCATCCTGGCGATCGGCTACCTGGTGTCCAAGGAGCGGGTCAAGCGCGTCATGGCGCTGCTGGAAATGCCTTTCACCAACCTGCCGGTGGTCAAGAGCATCTATTCGTCGCTCAAGAGCTTCGCCGACTACTTCTCGCCCAGCTCCAAGGCCACCGCCCAGCAGGTCGTGATCCTGCGCATCCCGGGCCAGCAACTGGAGCTGGTCGGCCTGGTGACGCGGCGCAGCCTGGAAGGCCTGCCGCAGGGCTTCTCCCAGGGCGACCGGGTGGCCGTCTACCTGCCGATGGGCTATATGATCGGGGGCTATACCGTGTTCGTGCCGCAGGACTGGGTGCAGCCGATCCAGATGTCGGTCGAGGAAGCCATGCGCTCGTCGCTGATTGCCTGGATGGCGCGCGCCGAAGCTCCCAACGGCCGGCCGGTGGCGCCCGCCGACGTGCCGCCGGCCGCCCCTCCCGCGCCGCCCACCGGCGGCAACGTCCCGGATGGCAAGGGCTGAACGCCCGCCGCATTTCTTTCAATACCCGTTCGTCACATGCCCATCATCGAATTCACGCTTGCCGAAGGCAGCCCCTTTATTGAAGTCAACCAGTTGCTCAAGGCCACCGGCGTCTGCGACAGCGGCGGCGCCGGCAAGATGCTGGTGGCCGACGGCCACGTGAGCGTGGGCGGCGTGGTCGAGACTCGCAAGACCGCCAAGATCCGTCCCGGCCAGATCGTCACCTGCGGCGACGTGCGTATCGTGGTGCGCGCGCCATGAAGTTCAAGATGTCGCAGAACTCCATCTTCGCGGTGCTGCTGCGCTCGCCCTGGTGGATGAGCGCAGGCGTGGCGCTGCTGCTGTCGGTGGGCGGGTTTGCCGCGCTGCCGCTGGAGTACGCGGCCATGGGCGTGTTCGCGGCGGTGCCGTTCGCGGTGATCGCCATCATGGCGGCCTACAAGCAGTTGCGCGCGCCGTCGGGCGCTCGCGTCGAGGCCGTGGCGCAGGCCGCCGCGGCCATGTCGTGGCAGCAGTTCGCAGCCACGGTCGAGGCCGGCTTTCGCCGCGACGGCTGCGAGGTCGAGCGGCTGCAAGGGCCGGGCGCCGATTTCGCCTTGACCAAGGACGGCCACGTCGCCATGGTCGGCGCCAAGCGCTGGAAGGCCGCGCGGGTCGGCGTCGAGCCGCTGCGCGAACTGCAGGCGGCGCGCGAGAAGCGCGGCGCGCGCGAAGCCATCTACATCGCGTTGGGCGAAGTATCCGACAACGCCCTGCAATACGCCCGCGCCGAGGGCGTGTCGCTGATGACCGCGCCGGAACTGGCCAAGCTGCTGCGCGACCTGAAACCCTGACGACCGGCGCCATCCGCGCCCGGCGCCCTTCCGCCCGTCGCCCCGGCGACAGCGGATGCCCAACGGAGGAATGCCCGCATGATCCCTCGCCTGCTGGCCGACGCCGTCCTGATCATGCACGGCCTGTTCGTCGCCTTCGTGGTGTGCGGCGGCCTGCTGGCGCTGTGGCGCTGGCGCCTGGCCTACCTGCACCTGCCGGCGCTGGCCTGGGGCGCGATGGTCATCGGCATGGGCTGGATCTGCCCGCTGACGCCGCTGGAAGTCTCGCTGCGCCAGCAGGCGGGCCAGCAAGGCTATGCCGGCGGCTTCATCGAGCACTACATCCTGGCGCTGATCTACCCGGACGGCCTGACGCGCGAGGTCCAGATCACGCTGGCGCTGCTGCTGGTCGCCGGCAACCTCGTCATCTACACACTCTGGGCGCGTCGCCGCCTTGCCCGCCGCGTCCGCGCGGCGGGCGTCCGAACCTAGGAACCGACCCGATGAGCTTTCTGAAGAAACTGCTCGGCCAGCAAGCCGCTCCCACCGACGCCGCCGCGCACGCCGATCAGCCCGCGCCACAGCCCGCCAACGCGGCGGCCTCGGACACACAGGCGCCGCAGGACGCCGACATGATCCGCGCCTACGACGCCTATGGCCGCGAGATTTTCGTGCCGCGCGACCAGTGGCGCGACAACGTGCTGGCCGGCGCCATCGAGCGCCACTGGGACGACGCCGACTCGCTCGCCGGCCTGATCATCCAATCGCTCGGCGACGGCTTCATCGATGAAATGGTCAGGCCCGCCGACCGCCTGGTCGAACTGCAACCCGGCGCCGAGCGTGGCGTGGTGCTGCAGGCCATCGTCTATATGAAGACCGGCCGGCTCGACGACGCCGAACGCGTGCTGCACGATTTCATGGCCGCGCACGGCGAAACCGGCATCGTCCTCACCAACCTGGCCAAGATCCAGGACGAGCGCGGCGACGAGGCCGGCGCCCTGGCCACGCTGTGGCATGCGCTGGAACTCGATCCCAACCAGGACAACGGCCTGGGCTGGTACGAGGCGATCCACCGCGAACACGGCGGCGACACCGCCGGCGTGGCCGCCATGCGCAAGGTTGCCGCGCTGCCCGGCAGTTGGCGGGCGCAGTTGTGGCTGGCGCACGGCGAGCTGGGTTCGCACAACCTGTCCGGCGCGCTCGCCATGTATGAAGAATCGCTCGCCCGCGCCGGCACGCCCGCGCCTGCCGACCTGCTGGCGCAGATGAGCGGCGACCTGGGCAATGCCGGCGCGATCGAACCGATCGTGCGACTGGCCGGGCCGCGCTTCGAGGCCGCCCACCACGGCATCCAGGTCGGCAATAACCTGATCCGCGCCTACGTCGAACTGGGCCGCCACGACGAGGCCCGCGCCATCCTCGACCAGCTCTACGCGCAGCAGCGCCCCGACTGGAAGGACAACCTGGCCTATTGGGACACCGAACTGGCGCGCGCCGCGCTGGGCGACGGCACGGCCGAACCAGCGCAGATGCGGCTGGCGATGCTGCTGGGCCGCGGCCCGGTCTGGCTGACGCCCGATTCGCCCGCGGCGGCGCTGTTCACGCCGGTGACGCCCGACCGTCCGCTGGTATCGTTCCTGGGCGGCTCGGCCGAGATCGGCGGCGCGCCCGAAGGCGCCGAGCGGCAACTGGCCGACGCCACAGGCCGCCTGAGCCGCGCCCTGCCGCTGTACTTCAACGAACAACTGGCGCTGCGCTGCGGCCTGCGCACGCAGACGCTGGTGCCGTGGCTGACCGAACCGCATCCCGGCTTCCTGCTGAGCGGCGCGGCCTGGGACGACACCGATGCCATCGGCTACGCGCAGCAATGCGAGGCGCAGAGCGATTACGTAGTGATCTCGCACCTGGTCACCGTTGCCGAGCCGTGGCGCGCCGAGGTGCGCCTGGTGCGCACCGAAGACGCCGAGTGCATCGGCGCGTTGTCGGCCGAATTCCCGATGGCCGACCCCACCGCCGCGATCCAGCGCCTGACCGAGGAACTGGTGGCGCTGGTCGGCCGCGCCACCGCGCAGGCGCCGCTGGCGGCGCCCGCCAACTACACGGTGCCGGACGGCGCCGCCTTCCCGTACTACCTGCTGCGCCTGGAACAGTTGCTGGCGGTGCGCTGCAACGGCGCCGACCCGGACCAGCCGGGCCAGCTCAACGGCGAACGCGAGATCATTGACGGCAACCTGCGCCAGTGCCTGGACTTCCCGCGCAGCGTCAACGCCCGCCTGCTGTTGGCGCAGACGGTGCGCGCCATGAAGAAGGTGCGGCCGGATGTGGCGGGCGAGTTCGAGGAAAAGATCGCGCGACTGCAACGCGAACAGCCGCTGGCAGCGCCGGCGCAGGCCGCGGTGCAGGCCCTGTTGGACTGAACCCTCGACAGGCCCTGCCGATGCACGGCGTCAGCCAGGCCGCCGGCGCCTGCGGGCCGCCCGCCTCGGCGGCCCCCGTCGGCGCATCGCGCCGTTCTACAAGGCGCGCGCGATCACCAGCCGCTGGATGTCGCTGGTGCCTTCGTAGATCTGGCACACGCGCACGTCGCGGTAGATGCGCTCCACCGGGAAGTCGGCCAGGTAGCCATAGCCGCCCAGCGTCTGGATCGCGGCCGAGCAGACCTTCTCGGCCATCTCGGAAGCGAACAGCTTGGCCATCGAGGCCTCGGTCAGCGCCGGCCTGCCGGCTTCGCGCAACGCCGCCGCGTGCAGCACCATCTGCCGCGCCGCGTGGATCTGCGTGGCCATGTCGGCCAGCCGGAACGCCACCGCCTGGTGCTCCATGATGGGTTTGCCGAAGGCCTGGCGGTCACGGGCGTAGTCGCGCGCGCATTCGAACGCCGCGCGCGCCATGCCGACCGACTGCGAGGCGATGCCGATGCGACCGCCCTCCAGATTCGACAGCGCGATCCTGTAGCCCTCGCCCTCCTCGCCCAGCCGCCACGCGGCGGGAATGCGCATGTCCTCGAAGGCGATCTGGCAGGTGTCCGACAGGTGCTGGCCGAGCTTGTCCTCGACCCGCACCACCTGGTAGCCCGGGGTGTCGGTCGGCACGATGAAGGCCGAGATGCCGCGCTTGCCGGCTTGCGGATCGGTCACCGCGAACACGATCACCAGTTGGCCCGTGCGCCCCGAGGTGATGAACTGCTTGGCGCCGTTGAGCACGTAGTGGTCGCCGTCGCGCACCGCGCGGGTGCGCAGGCTGCTGGCGTCGGAACCGGCCTGCGGTTCGGTCAGGGCGAAGCCGCCGATGGCGGCGCCGGTGGCCAGCGGCCGCAGGAACTGGTCTTTCTGCGCGTCGCTGCCGTACTTCAGGATCGGCATGCAGGCGACCGAGTTGTGCACGCTCATGATGGTCGAGCAGGCGCCATTGCCCGCCGCGATCTCTTCAAGCGCCACCGCGTACGAGAGGTAGCCGCTGGCGTTGCCGTCCCATTCCTCAGGCACCAGCATGCCGAAGAAACCCAGGTCGGCCATCTCGCGGATGGCGTCGGCCGGGTAGTGGTGTTCGCGGTCCCAGCGTTCGGAATTGGGCGCCAGGCGTTCCTGGGCGAAACGGCGCGCCATGTCCTGCACGCTGAGCTGTTCTTCGGTCAATAGCATGTTCGATGTCTCCTGGTCGGGCAGTGCCGAACTGGCGCGGGTAGCCGCCGTCCGTGTTCTCTGGCGCGGGCCGGCGTCCGGGATGCGGACGCGGCACGATTGCGAGGATACACCGGCGCTCTACCCGCTAGCGCTCCGTGCAGTGCGGATGCAGCTTGAGCCGTTCCTGGAAGTCCCGCGCCAGATGATCCATGTGGATCGTCGCGAAGCGTTCCAGCAGCAGCCGGCGCGACTCGGCCATCGCGCCTTCCAGCCCTGCGTTGACGGCCTGCTCCACCAGGCATTTCGGTTCGCTCTGGTCCAGCCCGAGCGCGAAGATCGGCGGCTCGCCCAGCGCCTGGTAGACGTCCAGCAAGGTCAGCTCGGACAGCGGGCGCGTCAGCACCCAGCCGCCGCCGTGGCCCTTCTCCGATTGCACATAGCCGCGCTCGCGCAGGCCGGACATCATGCGCCGCACCACCACGGGATTGGTGCTCAGCATCTTGCCGATGGTCTCGGAGGTCAGCGGCGCATCCTGCTCCGCCATGTGCAGCAGCACGTGCAGCATGCGGGACAGTCGGTTATCGCTGCGCATGGAAAGACTCCTGGTTCATGGTTTGAAACATTATAAGTTGCGTGAGCCGACCAGATCGCCGTATCATGCAACTTTTAAAGTATCGAGATAGCGATGAAGCCCGAAAACCTGCCCCCCTGCTACGACGCCATCATCATCGGCGGCAGCTTCGCCGGCCTGTCGGCCGCCATGCAGCTGGCCCGCGCCCGCCGCCGCATCGCGTTGGTGGATGTCGGCCTGCCGCGCAACCGCTTTGCCGCGCATTCGCACGGATTTCTCGGCCAGGACGGCAACACGCCGGCAGGAATCGTGGCGGTGGGGCGGGCGCAGTTGGCCGCCTACCGCACGGTGGACTTCATCGACGGCGCCGCCGCCAGCGCCGCCGGCGAATCGGGCCGCTTCCTCGTCACCATGGAAGATGGCCGCGAACTGCGCGGCGCCCGCCTGATCCTGGCCATCGGCGTGCGCGACGAACTGCCCGCGCTGCCGGGCCTGCGGGAACGCTGGGGCCAGACGGTGCTGCACTGCCCCTACTGCCATGGCTATGAAGTGGCAGACCAGCCGCTGGGCGTGCTGGCCGCCCACCCCATGTCCTCGCACCAGGCCGCGCTGCTGCCCGACTGGGGCCCGACCACCTATTTCACCCAGGGCGAGTTCGAGCCGGACGCCGAACAGGCCGCGCTGCTGACCGCCCGCGGCGTGCGCATCGAGCGCACCCCGGTGACGCAGTTGCTAGGTTCGGCGCCACGCATCGACGCGGTGCAGTTGGCCGATGGCCGCCGCCTGCTGGTCAATGCGCTGTTCGTCGCCAGCCGCGTGCACATGGCCAGCCCGCTGGCAATGCAGCTGGGCTGCGCCTTCGACGAGGGCTTGCTGGGGCCTTACCTGCGAGTCGACGATTTCAAGCAGACGACGGTGCCGGGCGTGTACGCCGCGGGCGATGCCAGCCTGCAGATGGGCAATGCCACGCTGGCCAGCGCCTCGGGCGTGATGGCCGGGGTCGGCGTACACCAGTCGCTGGTGCGCGATGCCCCCGTCAAGTGCTGGCGCGCGCCGGCCAGCCGGCCGGCGTAGCGCCTGCGCGGACCGTGCCGCGGGACCGATGACAGAGCGTGGCGTCCGCCGTGTCGCGGGCATCCGTCATGCCGGCTGCTTGCGGCCGGCGCTGGCGAACTTCTTCCAATCCTCGTTCTCGACCAGCGTCGAACGGAACACGCGCAGTTTGTCGCAGCCCTTGATCGACTTCAGCACCTTCTTGACCTGGTCGCAGACCGTGGCCGGCAGCCACGGGCTGAGCGTGACGCGCTTGATGGCCGCTGGCGCCACCGGCAGGCGCAGCACCGGCGTATCGCGCGTCCTGCGGCAGACGAACAGGCGGAACTCCTTTTCATCGCGGAAGGCGTGGCGCTTGAGGAACGGCAGATCCGCCTCGGCCGGCGGCTGCTCGCGCAGCGACTTGATGGTGCGGTACTGCACCGTCTCGGCCCGCAGGTCGGGCACGCCGCGCACCTGCTCCACCAGCTTTTCCTTGTCGAATTCGATGCAGACCCCGCCGCTGCCGTGCGAGAACACGCGCCAGTGGTGATAGGTCTCGGAAGCCTCCGCCATGCACAGCGCGTAGATGCCCTGCAGGCGTTTGGCGCGCGCGTATTCCTCGATGTAGAACGAGTCGTTGCGGTCGTCCCACGCCTTCGGATTGAGCAGCGCCAGCTCACCCGTCTGCAGGTAGTCGATCAGGTAGGGAAGCTCGGTATATCTGCGCAACGAGGCGGCCAAGGCGGTGCTCCGGTGTATGCCCAGCCGCCAGTCTACCCGCAACGCCGCCGGCACGACGCTACACTATGCCCTTGCCAAAAGGAGACCCCATGCAGCAGAACGATGGTGAAGCAAGACCGGCTCCCCGGCGCCACGCGCCCACCAGCCGGCGGTTCTGGTTCATTGCCCTGGCGGGCACGCTGGCCGCCCTCGGCTACGACCTCCTGCCGTTACTGCAGGGCGACCTTTCCGCCTTGAAGAAGCTGCTGATCCCCGGCGCGCTGCTGGCCTGGCTGTATCGCGGCAGCGACAGCGCCCGCTGGTTGCTGATGGCCTTGCTGCTGGGCTTCGGCGCATGGAACATGTACATGGCCTCCTCGCTCATCGGCTATTCCGCCAGTATCTGGCTGCATGTCTATGTGTTCAGCGGGTTCATGGTGGCCACGGGGCTGTATCTGGCGCTGGCGGGAAGGGACTTCGAGCACTACCGCAACTATGTCGCGCTGCGCGACGGGCCGAAGGCGGCCGCCAGAAGACGGGCCGCCAGACAGGCGGGGCGCTAGCGGCCCGGGCAGGCAAGCGGTCAGCGCAATGCCGTCTTGAAGAATGCGGCCACTGCCGCGTTGAAATCGCGGTGCCACGCCGCCCGGTCGAAGCCGGCCGCATCCTGGCAGATCGCCGGCGCCGCCTCCGCCTGCGCGGCCGAGCACGGCGCCAGGAAGGCGAAATGCCCGGCGCCGGCGACCCGGTGGGACTCGGCCCCGGCCAGTCCCTGGCGCAGCGCATCGACGCTGGCCGCCGTGACGCCGTCGCCGCCCAGCGCCGAGGCCCACAACTGCACCGGCACCGACACCGTCTTGAGCGCCTGCGCGCTGAACACGTTGAGCGGATCGGCGATGACCAGCGCCCTGATGCGCGCATCCTTCACATAGGGTTGTGCCGGCACCTTGCCGTCGCGGATGTCGCGGCACATCGGCAGCGCGGGCTGCACGGCGCAGATGCCCAGCCCCAGCTTGAAGTCCGGCACCGCGCCCGCCAGCACCAGCCCCGTGTAGCCTCCGCGCGAAAAGCCGAACAGACCGATCGCGCCATTCAGTTGCGCCCGTTGCGGCCATGCGCCGGTCAGATAGTCGACGAGGCGCCGGATCTCGCGCGGCCGGGTCGAAAAGATCGACAGATAGCCTTGGCGCGAGCGGTCCAGCGCGTTGTCGCCGACGTGATTGACCGCCGCCACCACAAAGCCGGCGTCGGCCAGCGCGGCGGCGGTGTCGTGGTGGCTGAGATAGGACCCGGCCGAGCCATGCGACATGACGATAAGCGGCTTGGGGCCCGCGGTCATGGGGCAGTCCGGCGTCGCCGCCAGGGTGACGCGGCCGATGACGACATCCCGCGCGGGCGCGGCGCACGGATACCAGAGGCCGCCCCGCAACGCCGGACCATTCATGTCCATGGGCAGGTCCAGCCGCTGGAATCCAGCGGCCGACACCGGGCCGGCGACAACCAGCGAAAAGGCCAGGCTCAGCCGCGACAGGAATCCGCGCGCACGCGCCAACGGATGATTGAGCGGCGCGCAGGGGGCGCCGCGATGGCAATTGTTCATGGCAGTATCCAGGCCATTGGGAGAAATGGCGTCGCGGCATTATCCACCGCCACCGCCCGCCTGGCAGGATCATTCTGTTGCTGGCGCGGACACACGACCGCAGCACCGCGCGCGGGAAGCGCCCGCCAGGGATCTCATGCCGGTGGCTGGATCAGCTTCCATCCATTGCCGGCCGGATCCCGGAACCCCGCATCGATGCTGCCATAGCGCTCGACCGGCTCCTGGGTGAACTCCACGCCCAACGCCTGCAGGTGGGCGTAGCAGGCGCGGCAATCGGCCACGGCCAGCACCAGCGGCGGCATCGCGCCCTTGGCGACCATGGCCCGCAAGGTCTGCGCGGTGGCCTCGTCGTGGACCGGCGGCCCGGGACGGAACAGTCCCAATTGAAACGACGGCTGCTCCGGGTGCTGGACGGTCAGCCAGCGGTACGGACCATTGCCCACGTCCGTATGGACGCGGAACCCGAGCTTGTCGACGTAGAACCGCAGCGCCTCGTCCTGATCGTCCACATAGACGCCGACGACATTGATTCCTGCACTCATGACCTCTTCTTGGATACGTTGATTGGCAACCCGACCGGGGTCGATCAGCGCACTCTATTCCTGCCCTGGCGACGGCGCTTCTCCAAAACTGCGATGTTCAGATCGGGGCGCAGGGCGGCCTTGACCACGCAGGCGGGCATCCGCCTCAGTCCTTCCATGCCGGCACGGGCCGCGTCGCGCATGGCGCCGGGGCTGCGGCCGGTGATGTCACGGAAAATGCGGCCGAAGGTGCCCAGGCTCTGCCAGCCGGTGGCATAGGCGATCTCGGTGATGGGCAGGTCAGTATCGCGCAACAGGGCGATAGCCTGCTCGACGCGCCGCGTCAGCAGATAGCGGTGCGGCGGCAGGCCGAAGGCGCGCTTGAAGGAGCGGGCGAAATAGGCCACGGACACGCCGCTGACCTCGGCCAGGCGCTGCACCGGCCAGGCCTCGTGCGAGGCGGCGTCCATGCGGTCCCGCGCGCGCAGCAGGCGGCGCAGCAGCGCTGGATCGAGCAGCGGCTCCTCGGCGGCCGGGGCGGCAAGCGCAGCGCTCGTGCCCGGCATCGTCGCAGCCACGGTGTTGGTGCGTCTGGACATGCGTGCTGGCGGGCCACGATGCGCGGCCGGAACGGGAAAGCGCCCAGCATAGCGCAAGACCGCAAGCCGCCGCGCCTGTGCGATCATCGGGGTCGAGGTCCGCCGCGGGCGTGGCCAACAGATAGGCGCGGCCGGGGCCGAGCAACCAGGATATCCATGAAAAACCACTTCGAAAGCCCCTTCAAGGGCAAGCTGCTGTCCGAGGATGTCACCAACAAGAACATCAAGGTCGGCCGCTACAGCTACTACTCCGGCTACTACCATGGCCATTCGTTCGACGACTGCGCGCGCTACCTCATGCCCGACCGCGACGATGTCGACCAACTGATCATCGGCAGCTTCTGCTCCATCGGCTCCGGCGCCGCCTTCATCATGGCGGGCAACCAGGGCCATCGCTACGACTGGGCTTCGTCATTCCCGTTCTTCTACATGAACGAGGCGCCGGCCTTCGCGCAAGCGCGCGACGCCTACCAGCGGGCTGGCGACACCGTCATCGGCAATGACGTCTGGATCGGTTCCGAAGCCATGATCATGCCCGGCGTCACCATCGGGCACGGCGCCGTGATCGGCAGCCGCGCGCTCGTCACCAAGGACGTGGAACCCTACACGATCATGGGCGGCAACCCCGCCAAGCCGATCAGGAAGCGCTTTGCCGACGACGACATCGCCCTGCTGCTGGAAATGCAGTGGTGGGACTGGCCCGAAGACAGGCTGGCCGGCGCCATGCCCTTGCTGTGCTCAGGCGATATCAAGCAACTGTACCGGTACTGGCGCGACGGCCGGACCGTGGCGCCACGCCCTGCCTGAGGCCATCGCGGGCGGGGCCGCGCCCGGCCTTGCGACGCGGCCAGAAAGAAGCGCCACGGCAGCAACCGTGGCGCTTCGCCCCGGCGATGCGTTCTCCTGGCCTACCGCACCTTGCCTTCCTTCCAGGCCTCCAGCAGCTTCTCGTACGCCACCGTTTCGCCCTTGGGTTTCTCATTGGCCAGCTTCTTCCAAGGCGCGTGCTGATCCGACAGCCACTTGTTCGGGTCGCTCTTGGCGTTCAGCTTGGGCGCGCATTGCGCCATGCCGGCGCGCTGCAGCCGCGCCATCACCTGATCCATTTCATTGGCCAGGTTGTCCATGGCGGCCTGCGGCGTCTTCTCGCCCGTGACGGCGGTGGCGACGTTCTTCCACCACAGTTGCGCCAGCTTGGGATAGTCGGGCACGTTGTTGCCGGTCGGCGTCCAGGCCACGCGCGCGGGGCTGCGGTAGAACTCGATCAAGCCGCCGTAGTTGGCCGCATTCTTGCTGAAGTAGTCGCTGTGGATGTCGCTGTCGCGGATGAAGGTCAGACCGGTGATGGACTTCTTCAGCGACACCGTCTTGGCCGTGACGAACTGGGCGTAGAGCCAGGCGGCGGCCATCTTGTCGGGGTTGGTTGACTTGAAGAAGGTCCACGAGCCCACGTCCTGGTAGCCGTTCTGCATGCCGTCCTTCCAGTACGGGCCGTAGGGCGACGGCGCCATGCGCCATTTGGGCGTGCCGTCCTCGTTGACCACCGGCAGGCCCTTCTTGGTCATGTCGGCGGTAAAGGCCGTGTACCAGAAGATCTGCTGCGCGATCTGGCCCTGCGCCGGCACCGGGCCGGATTCCGAGAAGGTCATGCCCATGGCCTGCTGCGGCGCGTACTTCTTCATCCAGTCGACGTACTTGGTCAGCGCGTAGACCGCGGCCGGACTGTTGGTGGCGCCGCCGCGCGCCACCGAGGCGCCCACCGGCGTGCACTTGTCGTCGGCCACGCGGATGCCCCACTCGTCCACCGGCATGCCGTTGGGCAGGCCCTTGTCGGCGGCGCCGGCCATCGACAGCCACGCGTCGGTGAAGCGCCAGCCCAGCGACGGGTCCTTCTTGCCGTAGTCCATGTGGCCATAGACCTTCTTGCCGTCGATCTCCTTGACGTCGTTGGAGAAGAAGTCGGCGATGTCCTCGTAGGCGGACCAGTTGGTCGGCACGCCCAGCTCGTAGCCGTACTTGGCCTTGAACTTGTCCTTCAGGTCCTGGCGCGCGAACCAGTCGGCGCGGAACCAGTAGACGTTGGCGAACTGCTGATCGGGCAACTGATACAGCTTGCCGTCCGGCGCGGTGGTGAACTTGGTGCCGATGAAGTCCTTCAGGTCCAGGCCCGGGTTGGTCCATTCCTTGCCGGCGCCGGCCATGTAGTCGGACAGCGGCAGGATGGCGCCGTAGCGGTAATGGGTGCCGATCAGGTCGGAGTCGGAGATCCAGCCATCGTAGATGGACTTGCCCGACTGCATCGAGGTCTGCAGCTTCTCGACCACGTCGCCTTCCTGGATCAGGTCGTGGTTGACCTTGATGCCGGTGATCTCGGTGAAGGCCTTGGCCAGCACCTTGGACTCGTACTCGTGGGTGGTGATGGTTTCCGACACCACATTGATCTCATCGACGCCCTTGGCCTTGAGCTTGGCGGCAGCCTCGATGAACCACTTCATCTCGGCCATCTGCTGGTCCTTGGACAGGGTCGACGGCTGGAATTCCGAATCGACCCACTTCTTCGCTTCCGGCTCGCCGGCCCAGGCCCCTGACGTACCGATCAGGGCGATGGCGGCCGCCATGGCGTGCATGCGCAATTTCATGACCTGTCTCCTCGATAAGTCCTCCCCATGGATGCTGCGGACTTCTGGCCGGGGAAGACACTGGCCGATCGTCCTTCCAAACCGCTGATATCGCGCGGGGTCTGCGCCCCGTCAGCCTTTCCTCATGATGAAGGCCAGCAGCAGCATGGACAGCGCGAAGCTGATCCACACCGATGGCGGCTCGTCCAGCGACAGCCACTCCATTGCCTTCTGCCCGAACCCCAGGAACGCCAGGTTGAGCCAGGCCGCGGCCATCAGGCCGATGAAGAGGCGGTCGCCGCGGGTCGTGCGCAGCGGCAGGAAGCCCTTGCGCTCGACCGTGGGCGATTTCAGTTCCCAGACCGTCATGCCGACCAGCATCAGCACGATGCAGGAGAAGAACACGGCGACGGGGGTGGTCCATACCATCCAGCTGAACATGTGGCGCCCTCCCCCGTCAGACCCGGCCCATCGCGAAGCCCTTCGCGATGTAGTGCCGCACGAACCAGATGACGATGCCGCCGGGCACGATGGTCAGCACCCCGGCCGCCGCCAGCACGCCCCAGTCCATGCCCGAGGCCGACACCGTGCGCGTCATGGTGGCGACGATGGGCTTGGCGTTGACCGAGGTCAGCGTGCGCGCCAGCAGCAGTTCGACCCAACTGAACATGAAGCAGAAGAACGCCGCCACGCCCACGCCCGACTTGATCAGCGGCAGGAAGATCGTCAGGAAGAAGCGCGGGAACGAATAGCCATCCACGTAGGCCGTCTCGTCGATCTCGCGCGGCACGCCGGACATGAAGCCCTCCAGGATCCACACCGCCAGCGGCACGTTGAACACCAGGTGCGCCAGCGCCACCGCCAGGTGCGTGTCCATCAGCCCGAACGAGCTGTACAACTGGAAGAACGGCAGCAGGAACACCGCCGGCGGCGTCATGCGGTTGGTCAGCAGCCAGAAGAACACGTGCTTGTCGCCGATGAAGCGGTAGCGCGAGAACGCATAGGCCGCCGGCAGCGCAACCGCCAGCGAGATGACCGTGTTGATGACCACGTAGATCAGCGAATTGATGTAGCCCGAGTACCAGGCCGGATCGGTGAAGATGGTGCGGTAGTGCTCCAGCGTGAACTCGCGCGGCCACAGCGTCAGGGTGCTGACGATCTCGGTATTGGTCTTGAACGACATGTTCAGCATCCAGTACAGCGGCAGGATGGCGAACACCAGGTACAGCGCCAGGAAGGCGCCGCGCCACCAGGTCGATTGCTCACGCATTGGCGCGCTCCTCGTCGAAACCGCCGGTGGTGCCGGCGCGCTGCATCCAGTTGTACAGAATGAAGCAGAGCAGCAGGATGATCAGGAAGTAGATGATCGAGAACGCCGCCGCCGGACCCAGGTCGAACTGGCCCACGGCCTTCTGCGTCAGATACTGCGACAGGAAGGTGGTGGCGTTGCCGGGCCCGCCGCCGGTCAGCACGAACGGCTCGGTGTAGATCATGAAGCTGTCCATGAAGCGCAGCAGCACCGCGATCATCAGCACGCCGCGCATCTTGGGCAGCTGGATGTAGCGGAACACCGCCAGGCGCGAAGCGCCATCGATGCGCGCGGCCTGGTAATAGGCGTCGGGAATGGCGCGCAGGCCGGCATAGCACAGCAGCGCCACCAGCGGCGTCCAGTGCCACACGTCCATCACCAGCACCGTGACCCAGGCGTCCAGGTCGTTGCCGGTGTAGTTGTAGTCCACCCCCAGCCACGACAGCGCCGCCCCCAGCAGGCCGATGTCAGTGCGCCCGAACACCTGCCAGATGGTGCCCACCACGTTCCACGGGATCAGCAGCGACAGCGCGATGATGACCAGCACCGCCGAGGCGCGCCAGCCGCTGGCCGGCATCGACAGCGCCAGCAGGATGCCCAGCGGGATCTCGATGGCCAGCACGGCGAGCGAGAAGCCGATCTGGCGCAACAGCGCGCCGTGCAGTTCCTCGTCCTGCAGCACGGCGGCGAACCACTCGGTGCCGACGAACACGCGGCGGTCCGGCGCGATGATGTCCTGCACCGAATAATTGACGATGGTCATCAGCGGCAGGATGGCCGAGAACGCCACGCACAGCACCACGGGCAGGACCAGGAACCAGGCCCGGTGATCGATCGGTTTCATCGGATCAGCTCCTCGTCGCGGTAGAAGCAGGTATGCGGATTGAGCGCCGACAGCCAGACCGTGGCGCCGGACGCGATGGATGCCGCGTCGGTGCCCAGGCGGGCGCGCAGTGGCGCGCCCTCGAAGTCGGCCAGCAGCAAGGTGTAGGTGCCCACGTCCTGCACCCGCTGGACCGTGGCCGGGATGGCGCCGGGTGCGTTGGCGTCGGCCAGGCGCAGGTATTCCGGGCGCACGCCCAGCTTGACCGGGCCGGCGTCGGCCAGCCGGGTCGCCATCGCATCCGGCAGGCCGTCGACGCGGCGCTGGCCCACCATCAGGCCGCCGTCGCGCCACTGCGCCGGCACGAAGTTCATGCCGGGCGAGCCGATGAAATGGCCGACGAAGGTGTGCGCCGGCCGCTCGAACAGGTCGTCGGCGCTGCCCACCTGCACCGCGCGGCCGCGCGCCATCACCATCACCTGGTCGGCGAAGGTCAACGCCTCGGTCTGGTCGTGCGTGACGTAGATCAGCGTCAGCTTGAACTCGTGGTGGATTTCCTTGAGCTTGCGGCGCAATTCCCACTTGAGCTGCGGGTCGATCACGGTCAGCGGCTCGTCGAACAGCACCGCCGACACATCGTTGCGCACCAGGCCGCGGCCCAGCGAGATCTTCTGCTTGGCGTCGGCCGTCAGGCCGCTGGCGCGGCGGTCCAGCACCTGCGACATCTCCAGCATCTCGGCGATGCGGCCGACGCGCTCGCGGATCTGCGCGGCGGGCACGCCGCGGTTGCGCAGCGGAAAGGCCAGGTTCTCGGCCACGGTCATGGTGTCGTACACCACCGGAAACTGGAACACCTGGGCGATGTTGCGCGCCTGCGGCGTCTTGTGGGTGACGTCCTGGCCGTCGAACAGGATGCGGCCGTGCGATGGCCGCAGCAGGCCCGAGACGCAATTGAGCAAGGTGGTCTTGCCGCAGCCCGAGGGGCCCAGCAAGGCGTAGGCGCCGCCGTCGCGGAAGGTGAACTGCAGCGGCAGCAGCGCGTAATCCTCGTCGGCCTGGGGATGGGCGACGTAGGAATGGGAAAGGTCCAGCTCGATCTGCGCCATCAGGCCGTCCCTCCGCTGGAGTGGGGCCGCGCGGGGGCCGCCAGCAGAGCGCCGTCGCCGCCGAAAGCGTAGGTCTGGGCCGGGTCGAAGTACAGCGTCAGGCGCTGCTCCAGCGTGTAGCGGTGCACGCCCGGCAGTTGCGCAACCACATCGCCGGCGGCCGTCTCGGCGTGCACGAAGGTGTCGGACCCGGAGATCTCGGCCAGCTTGACCACGCCATCCAGGCCGATGTGGCCGGGACGCGGCGCCACCTCCAGCGCGCCCGCCCGCAAGCCGGCGGTGAGGCCGGCGCCCGCGCCCGGCGGCAATGGCCGCGCGACCGCGATGCCGCCCTGCAGCGTGAAGCCGTCGGCGCCGCGCTGCGCGGCGAACAGGTTCATGGGCGGATCGCTGAAGGCGCGCGCCACCCGGATCGAATTGGGCCGGTGGAAGACCTCGGCGGTCGGGCCGTACTGCAGCAGTTCGCCCGCGTCCAGCACCGCGGTGTGGCCGCCCAGCAGCAGCGCCTCGCCCGGCTCGGTGGTGGCATAGACCACGGTCGAGCGGCCCTCGGCGAACAGGGCCGAGAGCTCGTTGCGCAGTTCCTCGCGCAGCTTGTAGTCGAGGTTGACCAGCGGTTCGTCCAGCAGGATCAGCGGCGCGTCCTTGACCAGGGCCCGCGCCAGCGCCACCCGCTGCTGCTGCCCGCCCGACAGTTCAGACGGATGACGGGCCAGCAGGTGGTCGATGTGCAGGCGCGCGGCCATGGCCCCGACCTTGTCGGCGATGCCGGACACGCCGCGCAGCTTGAGCGGCGAGGCGATGTTGTCGAACACCGTCATGGACGGATAATTGATGAATTGCTGGTACACCATGGCGACGTTGCGCTGGCGCACCGGCACGCCGGTCACGTCGGCGCCGTCCACCCGCACCTGGCCCTCGGTCGGCCGGTCCAGGCCGGCCATGATGCGCATCAGCGAAGTCTTGCCTGCCAGGGTCGCCCCCAGCAACACGGTCATGGCGCCCGGCACCGGGGCCAGGCTCATCGGATACAGGTGCGTCTGCGAGCCGGCTCGCAACGCAATCCTGTCCAGGGTCAGCTGCATCTGGTCTCCTCTACCTCTAATACGTCCCCGGTCTGCTTCAACCGGGCTTCGGTACATCGGGTACAGCGCCCTGCCGGCGCGCAAGAACGCGCCGGTTCGGGTTTTCTTTCAGATCGCTTTCGTTTTTTTTGCGTTTTACTCAAGAAGCGAAAAAAATACAATCTTGCAGCGCGTCAATATTTTTCGCTTTTGTTGTTTTATGATGCGTACGTGACACTGAATACGCCAACATGACACTCAATCCCAGACAAAGCGCCTTGATCGAAATGGTGCGGGCCCAGGGCTCGGCCACCATCGAGGAACTGGCCAAACGCTTCGACGTCACGCTGCAGACCGTGCGGCGCGACGTCAACATCCTGTCCGAAGCCGGCCTGCTGTCGCGCTTCCATGGCGGCGTGCGCATCGAAGCGTCGACCATCGAGAACATCGCCTACCGCAAGCGCCAGGGGCTGCACGCGGCCGGCAAGCAACGCATCGCCGAGGCCGTGGCCCGCGCCGTGCCCGACGGCTGCTCGCTGATCCTGAACATCGGCACCACCACCGAGGCCATCGCCCGCGCCCTGCTGCGCCACCGCGGCCTGCGCGTCATCACCAACAACCTGCACGTGGCCGACATCCTTTCCGACAACCCGGATTGCGAAGTCATCGTCGCCGGCGGCGTGGTACGTTCGCGCGACCGCGGCATCGTCGGCGAGGCCACCATGGACTTCATCCGCCAGTTCCGGGTCGACATCGGCCTGATCGGCATCTCCGGCATCGAGGCCGACGGCACGCTGCGCGACTACGACTTCCGCGAAGTGCGCGTGTCCCGCACCATCATCGAACAGTCGCGCGAAGTGTGGCTGGCCGCCGACAGCAGCAAATTCAAGCGCCAGGCCATGGTGGAGCTGGCGCACATCTCGCAGATCGACCGCTTCTTCACCGACGCGCATCCGCAGGAACCGCTGGCGCAAGTACTGCTGGACGCCGGCGTGCGCTGCGAAGTCGCCGCCGCGCCGAACGCGGCCAAGGCCCCCGCTTGACCCGGCCGTGGGCGCGGCGCTTGCGCCCCTCCCGGCCGGCACGAACAGAAACGAAACAACGCACCGAACCCCGCGGCCCCGCCGCCCCAAGCCTATGAACCAACCGCTTGCCACCGTCACCCCGCCCGACCGCAACCGCCTGCTGGCGCAACTGGACAACACGCCCGCCTGGGATGTGATCGTCATCGGCGGCGGCGCCACCGGCCTGGGCACCGCCGTCGATGCCGCCAGCCGCGGCTACCGCACCCTGCTGATCGAGGCCGCCGACTTCGCCAAGGGCACCTCCAGCAAGGCCACCAAGCTGGTGCACGGCGGCGTGCGCTACCTGGCGCAGGGCAACATCAGCCTGGTGCGCGAGGCGCTGCACGAACGCGGCCTGCTCAACCGCAACGCGCCGCACCTGGTGTGGCCGCTGGGCTTCGTGGTGCCGGCCTACAACCTGCTGGACCAGCCCTTCTACG
Organism: Achromobacter sp. 46006; assembly: GCF_059761975.1. Taxonomy (NCBI): domain Bacteria; kingdom Pseudomonadati; phylum Pseudomonadota; class Betaproteobacteria; order Burkholderiales; family Alcaligenaceae; genus Achromobacter; species Achromobacter sp. 46006. Next base: position 12,478 of record NZ_JCBANN010000054.1, on the reverse strand, counting down.
GCATCGGCCTGAAGATGTACGACATGCTGGCCGGCAAGCTCAACCTGTCGCCGAGCCGCTGGCTGTCGCGCCGCGAGACGCTGGCCAACGCGCCGACGCTGGCCGAGAACGTCAACGGCCGCGGTCTGAAGGGCGGCGTGCTGTACTACGACGGCCAGTTCGACGACGCGCGCCTGGCGCTGAGCCTGATGCGCACCCTGTTCGACCTGGGCGGCACGGCGGTCAACTACGTGCGCGCCACCGGCCTGACCACCACCGGCGGCAAGGTCGATGGCGTGACCGCCGAGGACGCGCTGGGCGGCGCCAGCTTCACGCTGCGCGCGCGCTGCGTCATCAACGCCACCGGCGTCTGGGTCGACAGCGTGCGCCGCATGGAAGACAAGAACGCGCCGACCATGGTGGCGCCCAGCCAGGGCGTGCACCTGACGCTGCCGCACGACTTCCTGCCCGGCAAGCGCGCCATCCTGATCCCCAAGACCGACGACGGCCGCGTACTGTTCGTGGTGCCATGGAACGGCCACACCATCGTCGGCACTACGGACTCACCGCGCAACGACCTGCCGCTGGACCCGGAAGCCGGCGCCGAAGACATCGATTTCATCCTGAGCACCGCCGCGCGCTATCTCAGCCGCAAGCCGACCCGCGACGACGTCACCAGCGTCTGGGCGGGCCTGCGGCCGCTGGTCAAGGCCACCGGCGACGCCTCCACCAAGTCGCTGTCGCGCGAGCACACCATTCTGGTATCGCAGGCCGGCCTGGTGACGGTCACGGGCGGCAAGTGGACCACCTACCGCCGCATGGCGCAGGACGTGGTCGACACCGCGATCCAGCACCAGTTGCTGACGCAGGCGAGTTGCCGCACCGAGTCGCTGGCGCTGCATGGCGCCAACGGCCTGGCGCCGTCGCAGGAACACGCCGGCACGCCGGACAGCTACTACGGCAGCGACCTGCCCGTGCTCAAGGCCCTGCCCGGCGCCGAGCGCATGCTGGTCAAGAGCAGCGGCCTGTCCGAAGCCCACGTGCGCTTCGCCGCGCGCTTCGAACTGGCGCGCAGCGCCGAGGACGTGCTGGCGCGCCGCAACCGCGCGCTGTTCCTGGACGCCGAGGCGGCCATGCTGGCCGCGCCCGAAGTGGCGCGCATCCTGGCCGAGGAACTGGGCCACGACGCCGCCTGGCAGCAGCGCACGCTACAGGAACTGGCCGGCGTGGCGGCGCACTACCGCCTGAAGTGAGGCGCGCACAGGTCCCTAGGGTACGCGCAGCGGACTGGACTGGATCATGGCCTCGAAAGCGCGCAGCAGGTCGGGATCGCACTTGGACCCGGCCTCGCGGTTGAGGATGCGCATGATCTCGGCGTGGGTGCGCGCCGGGTGGTAGGGCCGCGCGTCGCCCAGCGCGTCGTAGGAATCGGCCAGCGAGATGATGCGCGCGTGTAGCGGAATGTCGTGGCCGGCCAGTCCGTCCGGATAGCCCGAACCATCGAAATGTTCGTGGTGGTGCCGCACGGCCAGCGCGATGCGTTCGCGCTGCGGCATGTCGCTCTGCAGGATGATGCCCGCGCCCACGGCGGCGTGCGACTTCATGATTTCCCAATCCTCTTTTTCGAGGCGCTTGGGCGAGAACAGGACGCGATCGGGGGTGCCGATCTTGCCCACGTCATGCAGGCGGGCGGCAACGGCGACGGCCTGCTGCTCGTCGGCGTCCAGGCCGCAGGCCCGCGCCAGCGCCACGCTCAGGGCGACGACGCGGTGGCAATGGCGGCCGGTGGCGGCATCGCGGGCCTGCATCGCGGCGAACAGCGCCGCTTCACAGGATCCGGCAGGAAACGCGGCATTCGCGCTGGGGGGGACATCTGGAGGCATCGGTGTAAGCGCGCGCGGTTGCAACGGAACCGCGCGCCTGTGTCAGAAAGTGTCAATTCTGACACAGGCGCGTGCGTTTCCAGCGCGCCGCGGCCCCCCGTTCGGCCACGCGGTCAGCCTTGCAGGCGTTCCAGCAGCGCCTGCGCCACGCCGACCGAGGATGCCGGGTTCTGCCCCGTGATCAGGAGGCCATCGGAGACGACGTGCGGCTGCCAGTCGGCGCCTTTGCTGTAGAGACCGCCCAACCGCGCCAGTTCGTCCTCCACCAGGAAGGGCACCACGTCGGTCAACTGCACCGCCGCTTCCTCCGTATTGGAAAACCCGGTCACCTGGCGGCCCTGCACCAGCGGCTTGCCGTCGGCGGTCTTGGCATGCCGCAGCACGCCCGGCGCATGGCATACCGCGGCCACCGGCTTACCGGCGGCCAGCATGGTCTCGATCAGCGATACCGACTTGGGATCCTCGGCCAGGTCCCACAGCGGGCCGTGGCCGCCGGGATAGAACACCGCGTCGTAGTCGGCGGTCTGCACCTCGGCCAGGCGGCGCGTGTTGGCCAAGCGCCGCTGCGCCTCGGCATCCTGGCGGAAGCGGCGAGTGTCGTCGGTCTGGGCGTCGGGATCGTCGCTCTTGGGATCGAGCGGCGGCTGGCCGCCGTGCGGCGAAGCCAGCGTCAGGGTCGCGCCCGCGTCCAGGAAAGGCGTAGTACGGCGCGGCGAATTCCTCCAGCCAGAAGCCGGTCTTGCGGCCGGTGTCGCCCAGCGTGTCGTGGGAAGTCAGCACGATCAGGATGTTCATGGTGCGCTCCTATGCGTCAGGGCCGACGCGCACGATGCGCTTGCCGGCGTTCTCGCCCTTGAGCAGGCCCATCAGCCCGCGCGGCGCGTTCTCCAGGCCGTCGACAACGTCCTCGCGATACTTGATGCGGCCGTCGCGCAGCAGGCCCTGCATGGCCGCGCGGAACTCGCCGAAACGCGGCGCGTATTCGTTGAAGATAATGAAGCCCTGCATCTTGATGCGCTTGGTCAGGATGGTGCGCATCAGCAGCGGCAGGCGGTCCGGGCCGTCCGGCAGGGCGGTGGCGTTATAGGCGGAGATCAGGCCGCACACGGGCACCCGGGCGCGCGCGTTCAGCAGCGGCAGCACCGCGTCGAACACCGCGCCGCCGACGTTCTCGAAATACACGTCGATGCCTTGCGGCACCGCCTTGGCCAGCAGATCGGCCATGGCCGAATCGCGGTGATCGACGCAGGCGTCGAAGCCCAGTTGCTCGACCACGTAGCGGCACTTGTCGGGGCCGCCGGCGATCCCGACCGCCCGGCAGCCATGGATCTTCGCCAACTGCCCGACCACCGCGCCGACCGCGCCGCTGGCGGCGGCCACCACCACGGTTTCGCCGGCCTTGGGTTGGCCGATGTCCAGCAGGCCCATGTAGCCGGTGAAGCCGGGCATGCCCAGCACGCCCAGCGAATAGGAAGGATGCTCGGGCGCCGGCCCCAGCTTGAGCAGGCCCGTGCCATCGGAAACGGCGTAGTCCTGCCAACCGGATTGGGACAGCACCCATTCGCCCACCGGATAGTCGGCATGGCGCGAGACCACCACCCGGGCCACGGTGCCGCCCACCATGGGCTGGCCGACCTGCACCGGCTCGGCATACGAGGGCGCGTCGCTCATGCGGCCGCGCATGTAGGGATCGAGGGAAAGATAGACCGTGCGCAGCAATAGCTGGCCGGGGCCCGGTTGGGGCACGGCGCCGGTTTCCAGGCGGAAATCCGTGTCGGCGGGTTCGCCGCGCGGCCGGGCGGCCAGGACAATGCGGCGGTTGAGGGAGGACGATTGCGGCATGGCGTGCTGACTCCTTCTGTTCCGGTTCGACCATTACACCACCCCTGCCCGCCCGCCTGTCGGCCAGCCCTGCCGCTCGCCCTACTTTTAATTAATTAATTATTTAATTAGAATCTGCTCCATGCCTGCCAAGCCTTCCCTCGCGCGCCGCCCCGGCCGCCCCGTCCGCCCCGACAGCGCCGCCGTGCGCGACCAACTACTGGACGTCGCCACAGACCTGTTCGCCACCCAGGGCGTGGCCGCCACCCGCATCGCCCACATCGCCGCGGGCGCGGGCGTGACGCCGGCGATGCTGCACTACTACTTCAAGAGCCGCGACCAGTTGCTGGACGCGGTGGTGCTCGAACGCGTGGTGCCGGTCATCGGCTACGTCTGGAGCCCGGTCCCGCAGACGCCCCGGCGCCTGGACGGCGCCGCCGACACCGCGCGCGCCGTCATCGCCGAAATCGTCTCGCGCATCGTGCGCTGCGGCGCCGACCGGCCCTGGTTGCCGTCCCTGTGGATGCACGAGGTCGTCAACGAAGGCGGCCAACTGCGCGAGCGCGTTTTGCGCCACCTGCCCGCGCAGCGCTTGCAGGTGTTCGCCGGCCTGATCGCCGAGAGCCAGCGCGCCGGCGCCATCACGGCGGGCGTGGAGCCGCGGCTGGTGTTCCTGTCGATCCTGGGCCTGACCCTGCTGCCGCTGGCCACGTCGAGCCTGTGGCGCCGCATCTGGCAGGACGATCCGCGGATCCACGCCATCGACCACGACGCCATCGCCGCCCACGCCACTGCCATGCTCACGGGCGGGTTGTTTTCCCCGCCGGCCGCGGCGCCCGAGGCGCCCGCCGCGCCGGCAAAACGAACCCGACGCGCCAAGCCAGCCGCCGACATCGAACCGCCCGCCACAGGACGCTGACCATGCGCACCCCTTCCCTCCCGCGCTACGCGCTGCCCGTCGCCGCCGCGCTTGGCCTGTCGCTGTTGGCCGCCTGCGGCAAGCGCGACGATGCCGTCTACCAGGGCTACGTCGAGGGCGAATACCTCTATATCGCCTCGTCCGAGGCCGGCCGGCTCGATACGCTGTCGGTGCAACGCGGCCAGCAGGTCGCCGCCGCCGCGCCGCTGTTCGCGCTGGACGCGGCGCGCGAAACCGCGGCGCGCGACCAGGCCAAGGCCCAACTGGCTGCCGCCAGCGCCCAACTGGAGGACATCGCCACCGGCAAGCGCGCGCCCGAGGTCGATGTCAGCCGCGCTCAATTGGCCCAGGCCGAAGCCGCCAGCCGGCGGTCGGCGGCGCAACTGGCGCGCGACACGGCCCAGTACCGCGCCGGCGGCGTGGCGCGGGCGCAACTGGACGACAGCCGCGAACAGGCCCGTGCGGACGCCGCCCGGGTGCGCGAGCTGCGCGCGCAGGTGGAAGTGGCCAACCTGCCCGGCCGCCAGGACCAGCGCCGCGCCCAGGCCGCCCAGGTCGAGGCGGCGCGCGCCGCGCTGGCGCAGGCCGACTGGACCCTGGCGCAAAAGCGCGCGGCGGCGCCCGCCGCCGCCCTGGTGTTCGACACGCTGTACCGTGTCGGCGAATGGGTGCCGGCCGGCAGCCCGGTGGTCAGCCTGCTGCCGCCGGGCAACATCAAGGTGCGCTTCTTCGTACCGGAAACCGTGCTCGGCGCCCTCCAGCCCGGTCAACGGGCCACCGTGCGCTGCGACGGTTGCGGCGAGCCGGTGCCGGTGCGCATCGACTACATCTCGCCACGAGCCGAATACACGCCGCCGGTGATCTACAGCCGCGAAACCCGCAACAAGTTGGTATACATGGTCGAGGCCCGGCCCGCCCCCGAGGCGGCCACGCGGCTGCATCCCGGCCAGCCGGTCGAGGCGGCGCTGCAATGAACGACACTCGCGCCCCGCAGGCCGAAGCCGGCTACGTCATCGACGTGCACGGCCTGAACAAGCACTTCGGCAACAAGCACGTGGTCAACGACGTTTCGCTGCAAGTGCGCGAAGGCGAAATCTTCGGCTTTCTCGGCCCCAATGGCAGCGGCAAGACCACCAGCATCCGCCTGATGTGCGGCCTGCTCACGCCCGACTCGGGCAGCGGCACCTGCCTGGGCTACGACATCCTCAAGGACAGCGCCCAGATCAAGCGCCACGTCGGCTACATGACGCAGAAGTTCTCGTACTGGGACGACCTGACCATCCGCGAGAACCTGGACTTCGTGGCCCGCATGTACGGCATGCCGAACCGCCGCGAGACCGTTGACCGCGCGCTCGAGGACCTGGGCCTGCAGACCCGCGCCAACCAGCTCACCGGCGCGCTGTCCGGCGGCTGGAAGCAGCGCCTGGCGCTGGCCGCCTGCCTGCTGCACGAGCCGCGCCTGCTGCTGCTGGACGAGCCCACCGCCGGGGTCGACCCGACCGCGCGGCGCGACTTCTGGGAACAACTGCACGAGCTGGCCGCGCGCGGCATTTCGGTGCTGGTCAGCACCCACTACATGGACGAGGCCGAGCGCTGCCACAAGCTGGCCTACATCTCGTACGGCAAGCTGCTGATCCAGGGCACCGCCGACGAAGTCATCGCCCAGCAGCGCCTGACCACCTGGGCCATCCACGGCCACGACCTGGTGCCGCTGGCGCAGCGGCTGCGCGATGCGCCGGGGGTGGACCAGACCGTGGCCTTCGGCACCGCGCTGCATATCAGCGGCCGCGACGCCGCCGTGCTCGAACGCACCTTGCGAGACGTCGTGGCCGGCCAGGACCTGCGCCTGGAACGCATCGACACCAGCCTGGAGGATGTCTTCATCTACCTGATGAACCGCTCCGACGACAACTACGCGAGCGCGGCATGAGACGCCACCTGGAGGGTTTCTCGTGGTCGCGCTGGTGGAGCATGGTGCTCAAGGAATTCCTGCAGCTGCGGCGCGACCGCATCACCTTCGGCATGATCGTCGGCATCCCGATCATGCAGCTGGCGCTGTTCGGCTACGCCATCAACACCAACCCCAAGCAGTTGCCAACCGCCGTCATCGTGGCCGACCACAGCCCCTTCACGCGCAGCTTCGTGGCGGCCATGACGGCGTCGGACTACTTCGACATCGTCGAGACCCTGCCCGACGAAGAGGCCGGCCGCGCCGCGCTGGCCCAGGGCCGGGTGCTGTTCGTGCTGACGATTCCGCCGGACTTCTCGCGCCAGTTGCTGCGCGGCGAACGCCCGGCGCTGCTGATCGAGGCCGACGCCACCGACCCGATGGCGACCGGGCTGGCGATCGGCTCGGCCACCCAACTGGCGCAGGCGGTGGCGCTGAAAGACCTGACCGGCCCGCTGGCGCACCTGGCCGGCGGCCAGCCGCCGTTCGACGTGCGCGTGCATCAGCTCTACAACGAAGAACAGATCTCGCAATACAACACCGTGCCCGGCCTGATGGGCGTGATCCTGACCATGACGCTGGTGATGATGACCGGCCTGGCCATGACGCGCGAACGCGAGCGCGGCACCATGGAGAACCTGCTGGCCATGCCGGTGCGGCCGCTGGAGGTAATGACGGGCAAGATCGTGCCCTACATCGCCATCGGCCTGATCCAGTCCACCATCATCCTGCTGGCGGCGTATTTCGTGTTCCACGTGCCGTTCCTGGGCAGCCTGGTGACGGTGTACCTGGGCGCGCTGATCTTCGTGGCGGCCAACCTGACCGTCGGCATCACGCTGTCGTCGCTGGCGCAGAACCAGTTGCAGGCGATGCAGCTGACGATGTTCTATTTCCTGCCCAACATGCTGCTGTCCGGCTTCATGTTCCCGTTCCTGGGCATGCCCAAGTGGGCCCAGTACCTGGGCAACCTGCTGCCGCTGACCCACTTCAACCGGCTGATCCGCGGCATCCTGCTCAAGGGCAACGGCTGGTGGGACCTGTGGCCCACCATCTGGCCCATGCTGCTGTTCACCGTGGTCGTCATGACCGCCGCCGTGAAGTTCTACCGCCGCACCCTGGATTGAAGGCCGCCATGCCCCGCCCCCACCTGCCCTTCGCCCGCCGCGCCGCGCTCGTGGCCGCCTGCGCCCTGTTGCCCGGCTGCGCTGTCGGACCGGACTTCGAGCGCCCCGCCGCGCCGCCGGTCGCCGCCTACACCTCGCCGACCGACAGCGCCGCCCCCGCCAGCGGCGCCCAACCGCGCCTCACCGACGCCGACATCCCGGCGCAATGGTGGCGCCTGTTCCGCTCTGGCGCGCTGGACGCGCTGGTGCGGCAGGCGCTGGACGCCAGCCCGACGCTGGAACAGGCCAGCGCCCGGCTGCGCCAGGCCAGCGAAGACCTGAACGCGGAAACCGGCGGCCGCCTGCAGCCGGCCGTCGACGCCAACCTGTCGGCGACCCGGCAGAAGGTCGATCCGTCCGCCTACGGCGTGCCGGTGGCCGAGCAGCCCGCGCCGTTCACGCTCTACAACGCCTCGATCGACGTGTCCTACACGCTCGATGTGTTCGGCGGCAACCGCCGCGCGCTGGAGGGGCTGGCCGCGCAGGTCGACTACCAGTCGCACGAACTGCAGGCCGCGCGCATGACGCTGGCCGCCAACGTCGTCACCACCGCCATCCGCCAGGCCGACCTGGCCGCGCGCCTGGCCGACACCCGCGAACTGCTGGCGGCCCAGCAGCGCCAGCGCGACATCATGGCGCAACGCCTGCGGGCCGGCGGCATCGCCGAGGCCGACCTGCGCAACCAGGAACTGCTGCTGGCGCAGACCGAGGCCAGCGTGCCGCCGCTGCAATACCAATTGGCCCAGGCGCGACATCAGCTCGCAACCTACCTGGGCCAGCCGCCTTCGGCCTGGCAGGCGCCGCCGCTGCGCCTGGCCGACCTGACGCTGCCAGCCGAAATTCCCACCGGGGTGCCCTCGGCCCTGACGCGCCAGCGGCCCGACATCCTGGCCGCCGAAGCCCTGCTGCACCAGGCCTCGGCCCAGGTCGGCGTGGCCACCGCCAACCAGTATCCGCGGTTCACCCTGACCGCCAGCTTCGGGGCGCGGCGCACCCGCGCCGGCGATATCGCCGATGGCGTGAATGTCTGGAACCTGGGGCTGGGACTGGTGCAGCCGCTATTGCATGGCGGTGAACTGCGCGCCCGCACGCGCTCGGCGCAGGCCGCCTACGAAGCCGCCGCCGCGGCCTACCGCCAGACCGTGCTCGACGGCTTGCGCCAGGTGGCCGACGCGTTGCGCGCGCTGCAGACCGATGCCCAGGCCTACGACGCCTACGACACCGCCTGGCGCCGCGCCGACGATGCCGCCCGCATCGCGCGCGACCGCTACCAGGCCGGTGGCATCAGCCACCTGGATCTGCTGGACAGCCAACGCCAGTTGCTGCAGACGCGCATTGCCCGCGGCGCCGCCGACGCCGCCCGCTACGCCGACACCGCCGCGCTGCTGCAAGCCCTGGGAGGCGGCTGGTGGAACACCTCCGCCCCATCCCCGGCGGGCGCCGCGCCATAGCCCGCAAGGCCGCGCCGAAGCAGGCGCTCCGCGGTCATGTCCGAGAATTCGGGTCAGAAAATGGTGTTGTGCGACGTTTAGGAATCCGTTGTATCCGATGCATCATGCATGCGCTCAAGCTGCACTGATCTCGACAACGATTCATGAATGACTTACTAGACCTGATCGTCTTCTCGCCCGACTCGCGCCAACGCGCGCTGCGCTGCGGCGCGCTGGCGGGCATGGGTTTCTCGCCGCGCGCCTGCGAAGACTCCAATGGCCTGTTCCGCCTGTTCCAGGCTCGGCGCACACCGCTGCTGGTGATGGAAGCCGAACTGACCGACCTGTGCATGGCCGTCGCCGGCCTGCGCGCCATGGACACCACCGCCGGCATTGTCGCGGTATCCACCTTCGACTCCCCCGAAAACCGCATCCTGGGCCTGCACTGCGGCGCCGACGCCTGCTTTCCGCCCGAGGTCGCCAGCGCCGAGATCGCCGCGGCCTTGCAGGCGCTGGTGCGGCGCGTGCCGCTGAGCGGCCGGCGCCCGGCCGAGGCCGACAGCCGCAACGCCGCCCCCGCCGAACCCAACGGCAAATGGCAGTTCCAGGACGCCGCCTGGACTTTGGTCAGCCCGCGCGGCACACGCCTGGCGCTGACCCAGGCCGAGCGCGATTTCCTGCTCAAGCTGACCGCCAGCCCCGACAGGCGCCTGCCACGCGGCGACGTGCTGGCCGGCGATCCGCAAGCCGGCCGCGAATCGCTGCGGCGCACCGACGTGGTGGTCAGCCGGTTGCGGCGCAAGGCCCAGGAAACCAATATGGAACTGCCGATCCGCACCGTCTGGGGCTGGGGCTACGCCTTCACCGGCGACATCTGACGGCCACATCGCGCGGCAGGCAATGGCGGGCAGGGCCCGCCGCGCCGGGGTAGCCACGCATGCGGCTGCCTGCCGCGCCATCGCAGTCGCGCGCCGGCCGACGTATGATGCGGCATGGCCGTCCGATTGCCGGCCCTCCGCCATTACCCATCTGACCGCCCCATGGAAGTCTACGACCGCCTGCAAGCCCTGCTGACCGAACACCAGGCCCGCTACCGCCTGATTGCGCATCCCGCCGCCGGCCGCTCGGTGGAAGTCGCCGCCGTGCGCGGCACCGCCGTCAGCCAGGGCGCCAAGGCGCTGGTCTGCCGCGTCAAGATCTCTTCCAATCAGCGCAGGAATGTGCTGGCCGTGTTCCCCGCCGACCAGCAGGCCGACCTGGACGCCATCGCCCGTGCCGCTGGCGGCAAGAAAGCGTCGCTGGCCTCGCAGGACCTGGCGCGCGAACTCACCGGCTGCGAGATCGGCGCGATTCCGCCTTTCAGCTTCAATCCCGACCTGCATCTGCTGGTGGATCCGAGCCTGCGCCTGCGGCACGATGAAATCGTCTTCAACGCCGGCCGGCTGGACGCTTCCATCCTGATGGCCACCGCCGATTACTTCCGCCTGGCCGCGCCGCAAGAGGCGCCATTGATCAAGGGCCAGGATCAGGTGCGCTAGGTTTCCCGTCAGCGAGACTCCCTTGCCCGACCTGCCCGCCGCGCACCGCGTCCGCAGCACCAATATGCGCTGGCTGATGAGCCTGGCGCACATGGAGCCGTCGCCGGTCAGCCGCTGGGTGGCGCTTCGCGCCGCGCTGGCGCTCGGTCTGCCGACCGCCGCCGGCCTGCTGCTGGACCAGAGCGCCGCGGCGGCGCTGGTGGCGCTGGGCGCCCTGCCGGCCGTCACCGGCGACAACGGCGGGCCTTACCGCAACCGCGCGCTGTCGATCGGCAGCACGGTGTTCGGCGGCGCGCTCGGCTACTTCCTGGGCACGCTGCTGGCCGGCCACGGCCTGCCCGGTAGCATCGGCATGACCGTGCTGGTGCTGGTCGCCAGCCTGATCGGCACCTTCAACAACATCGCCGCCGTGGCCACCCTGCAATTCGCCACCTACGTGATCGTGGGCGCCAGCCTGATTTCACCGCTGCCGGCCTGGGTGCCGCCGGTCCTGGTGGGCGCGGGCGGCCTGTTCGGACTGGCGCTGACCCTGCTGGGCTGGGTGATCAATCCCATCGCGCCGGAGCGCGCGGCGGTGGCACTGGCCTACCGCAAGCTGGCGGCCATGTACGCGGCCATCGGCACCTCGCGCATCATGACGGCGCGGCGCGACATGGAAGCCGCCATGGCCACGGCCTACGACACGCTGCTGGCGGCTCGCCGCCGCGCCGCCGGCCCCTCGCCGCGCCTGGCGCGGCTGGCGTCGCAATTGCAGGCCTGTACGCCGCTGTCGGACGCCGCCTTGACGCTGGCCCGCGCCGGCCGGGTGCTGCCGCGGGACTGCGCGCGGGTCGTCAACCGGCTGGCGGACCACGTCGAGAACGACATCCCGCCAACCCCTGCCCGGGACATCGCGGCGCTGCGCGAGGCCGGCGCCACGACCCTGGCCGACGCGCTGGCCCAGGCCCGCCCCCTGCTGGAGGGCAGCGGCCCGACCCGGCCCGACGCGGTGCCCGCGCTGCCGCCCGCGCGCCCCCGCACGCCGTGGCGCGTGCTGGCGCGCACTTACCGGCCCGGCCCCGCCACCCTGCGCTACCTGCTGCGGCTGGGCCTGTGCCTGATCGCCGCCGAGGCCGTGGCGCGCGCCGTGGCGCTGCCGCGTTCGTACTGGGTGCCGCTGATCGTGGTGGTGGTGTTCAAGCCCAATTTCGGTTCGGTCTTTGCCCGCGCGCTGCAAAGCTGCGCCGGCAGCGTGGTGGGCGTGGCGATCAGCGCCACCGTGCTGGCGCTGGACCGCAACGGCGTCGCCAGCGTGCTGACGGTGACCTCGCTGGCGGCCCTGCTGCCGTGGTCGATCCGGCGCAACTACGGTTTGTTTTCCGCCATCCTGCTGCCGATCCTGATGCTGCTGATCGGCGCGCTGCAACCGGGCAGTTGGCCGATCGCGCTGGCGCGGCTCGAAGACGTGGCGGTAGCCGCGGCCATCGTGCTGGCGGTGGGCTATCTGCCATGGATGCGCATCGAGCGCCACAACCTGGACCAGGCCGTGGCCAACGCCATCGACACCCTGGCCGCCTACCTGAACACGGTGTTCCAGGCCGATTCCGCGGCCCGCCACGATCTGCGCACCCAGGCTTATTCGCGCCTGTCCGACTTGCGCATCGCCTTGCAGCGCGGCCTGTCGGAACCCCGCCTGGTAAGCCGCCGGGCGCTGGCCTGGTGGCCGGTCGAAGTAGCCCTGGAACGGCTGGCCAATGCGATCTCCGACAGCGCCTGGTCGCTGCCCGCCGGCCAGCCGCTGCCCGAGCCGCAGGCGTT
>NZ_JCBANN010000053.1:0-38681 GCF_059761975.1 Achromobacter sp. 46006 | reverse complement strand
CTGGAACGCAAGTTCCAGCGGGCGTTTTGCTTGGCGGCGCCAGGTCGGGTGATTTTGGCCTGGTCAGGCCTGGCCGCCGTGCCGGGGGGATCTGCCCCGGATCGCGCGCCCAGGGGGCGGCTGCGGCGGGGTGCCGCGTCAATGGCTGTGCCGCGCCGGTCTTGAGGTTCAGCCTTCTTCGTTCAGCTTCTTATCATAAACCTTTCATTTTGCTGTTATTTACGCGTCATGTTCGGGAACGATCATGCCGCCAGGCTGGCTCGCGGGTGTGTCAGTCGAAAACACCAACAATGACAGGAAAACTGATGAGCGCTTCGGATCAGGACGACATCGCGTCCAACCCTTCCCAGGCAGTGCATTTCAATGAAGTGGTGCGCCGCGCGGTATCGCGCCGCGGCTTTCTAAAGGCTGGCCTGGGCGCCGGCGCCGTCGGCTTCATGGGCGCGGGCCTGACGGCCTGTGGAGGCGATGACGACGATGATGGCGATTCGCCGGGCACCACGCCGGGCGGGGAAGATCCGTCCAAGCCGGTGGCGCTGAACTTCAAGGCGGTGCCGATCAGCACGGCCGATACCGTGGTGGTTCCCGAGGGCTATCAGTTCGCGGTGATCAACCGCTGGGGCGACCCACTGTTCGCGGGCGCGCCGGCCTTCAAGGCCGACGCCAGCAACGGCGGCGACGATCAGGCTCGCCAGCTCGGCTACAACCACGACGGCATGCATTTCTTCCCGATCGATGGCACCGACAGCGCCAACGGCAGCAGCGTGGAAGGCCTGATGGTCACCAACCACGAATACACCACGCCGGAATACTTCTATCCGGTTGGCGTACAACCCGGCAATGCGCAGTGGAACCTGGACTGGGTGCGCAAGTCGCAGCACGCGCACGGCGTGTCGGTGCGTCATCTGCGCCTGAGCAACGGCCAGTGGGAACCGGTGTTGGACTCGCCTTTCAACCGCAGCGTCAATGCCAACGTCGCCATGCAACTGGTGGGGCCGGCCGCGGGCAATCGCCTGGTCCGCACCAACGCCGATCCGTCGGGCACGCGCTGTTTTGGTACGTTTGGCAATTGTGGCAACGGCTACACGCTGTGGAATACCTACCTCACGTGCGAAGAGAATTTCACCGACTACTTCGGCGTCGGCACGGCCGATCCCACCACGGTGAACTATCCGGATGCCGAGTACCAGGCGCACATGGAGCGCTACAAGGGCGCGGGCAAGACTTCCAGCAGCTCGTACCGCTGGGACCACTACGACAACCGCTTCAACTGGGCGCTGGAGCCCAATGAATACAACCGTTGCGGCTGGGTCGTCGAGATCGACCCGTTCGATCCGAACTCCACCCCCAAGAAACTGACCGCGCTGGGTCGCTTCAAGCACGAGAACGCCGCGATGACGCTGGCCGACGACAAGCGCGTGGTGGTCTACATGGGCGATGACCAGGTCAGCGAGTACATCTACAAGTTCGTGTCCGACGGCAAGTACGATCCGGCCCGCCCGGCGCTCAATCGTTTGCTGCTGGACAAGGGCACGCTGTATGTCGCGCGCTTCCTGGACGGCGCCGCGCAGGGCGATGCCATGGGGGTGGGCGAATGGATTCCGCTCAAACTCGACACGCCGGCCGAAGCCGGTGGCACCCTGGGCGCGCTGTTCAACCAGGATATGGGCGAGTTGCTGGTCAAGACCCGCCAGGCCGCCGACGCGGTCGGCGCCACGCCGATGGACCGGCCCGAGTGGATCACCACCCATCCGACCACGCGCGAAGCCTATGTCACGCTGACCAACAACAGCGCGCGCGGCGGCGGCGCCACCCGCTACCCGGGCGGGCCGCAGCATCCGGGGGCCGATGATGCCAATCCGCGCACCGGCAACCAGTACGGCCAGATCGTGCGCTGGCGCGAGAAGAACGGCGACCCGGCCTCGCTGGCTTTCGAATGGGATATTTTCGTGCTGGCCGGCAATCCGACGCTGTATCCGCGCAGCGACCTGCGCAGCGGCTCGGCCAACATCACCGCCGATAACACCTTCAACAGCCCCGACGGCCTGGCTTTCGACAAGCGCGGCCTGCTGTGGATCGAGACGGATGGCAATTATTCCAATGCCGGCGCCTATGCCGGGCAGGGCAATAACCAGATGCTGGTCGCGAACCCGGCCACCAAGGAAATCCGCCGGTTCATGACCGGCCCGATCGGTTGCGAAGTGACCGGCCTGACCTGGACCCCTGACCAGAAGTACCTGTTCATCAACATCCAGCACCCGGGCGAGGGGCCGAGTGTGACGGACGCGCAGAACAATCCGCTGATGGCTTCCAAGTGGCCGGACGACGCGACCGCGAGCCGGCCGCGCCCGGCCACGGTGGTGATCTGGAAGCAGGACGGTACCGCCGTCGGTACCTGATGGCGCAAATGTGCCGGATGGCCGCGGACCCGCCGTCCGCGCCACCGGCGCAAGGCGCGCGTGGCCGGCCCCGGGGGGGCCGTTTTTTTTTGCGCCGCCGGCGCGCGCGGGAGACGCGGGTGGCCGCTAGTGCAGATGGTGCCCGAAGGCGATGGCAGCCCCCACGAACGTCGCCGCGCCGATGGCGGCCAGCCAGTAGGCCCGCCTGGCGTCCAGGGCCTGGGCGCGGCCGAAGCCCACCAGTAGCGCGACCAGCGACCACACGCCACTGAAGGCGAGCAGGGTCAGCGTGTAGACGAAGTCCGAGAGGTCGTAGCCGCCACCACCTATGGGAGGGGATTGCGGACTGCGGGGCCAGAGCAGCGCCACGTGCCACGTGACGACCAGCGCGAACAGGGCCAGCCAGATCTGGAAACGGCGGTCTTTCAGCATGACGGGTTCCGACGATAGGCGAATGCGTAGTCTGCCAGCATCGGGCGGAATATTGGCCGGACCGGCATCGTTCTTCGTGTCGTGGCCAATACGGACCGCGCCCTGGAGCGCGCAGTGACGTTTTTTGAAATAGTTATATATAATTAAAATTGTTTTATTAATAGTTTTTATAAATTAAATCGATAGGCACGCCGGTTTGCGCCAGCCGCCGCAGGAGGTTTCATGCAGGACTCCCATTCCCCTTTACGCACCACCCTGCGCAGCACGGGCGGCTTGATCATGCTCGGCTTTGCCGTCGTG
Organism: Achromobacter sp. 46006; assembly: GCF_059761975.1. Taxonomy (NCBI): domain Bacteria; kingdom Pseudomonadati; phylum Pseudomonadota; class Betaproteobacteria; order Burkholderiales; family Alcaligenaceae; genus Achromobacter; species Achromobacter sp. 46006. Next base: position 35,550 of record NZ_JCBANN010000053.1, on the reverse strand, counting down.
CTGTGCCTGATGGTGTTGCTGACCGTGGTCGGCATCGCCCAGGTCAATCGGATGAATGGCGCGCTGACCGCCATCAACGATGTCCATGGCGTCAAGCAACGCTACGCCATCACGTTCCGCGGCAGTGTCCACGATCGTTCCATCGCGCTGCGCGATGCGGTGCTGGCCAATCCCGCTGAATTGCGCGCGCTGGTGGCCGACATTGAGCGCCTCAAGCGCCAATACGGCGAGGCCGCCGTGCCGATGGATGCCTTGTTCGCGCGCGGCGCCGATGTCCTGGCGCAGGAGCGCGATACCCTGGCCGGCATCAAAGAGGTCGAGGCCCGCACGCTGCCGATGGTGCAGCGCCTGCTGACGGTCCTGCAACAGGGCGATGCGGCCCAGGCGCGGCCGTTGCTGGACCAGCTCCGGCCGCTGTTCGTGCAGTGGCTGGCGGCCATCAATCGCATGATCGATCTGGAAGAGCACCTGATGAAAGAGCAGAGCGACATGGCGCGGCGTGTGGGCATCGATTTCCAGCAATTGATGCTGGCGTTGACGGGCGCGGCCATTCTGCTGGGGGCCGGTCTGGCCTGGTTGATCGCGCGCCGCATCACCCGCGCGCTGGGGGCCGAGCCGGCGGCGCTCAAGCGCATCGCGCAGGCCGTCAGCGCCGGCGATCTGGCCAGCCCGATCTCTGTCAGGGCCGGCGACGGGCACAGCATCCTGGCCACGCTGGCGGCCATGCAGCGCAATCTGGCCTCGGTGGTGGGTGGCGTGCGCCAGCATGCCGACGCGGTGTCGGTGGTGAGCGTGCAGTTGGCCGAGGGCAACGCCGACCTGTCGGCGCGCACGAGCGACGAAGCACGCGCGCTGCGCCAGACGGCCGAATCCATGCAGGCGCTGACCGACGCGGTCAAGCGCAACGCGCACGAGGCGCAGGAAGCCGGCGTGATGGCGGGCCAGGCCATGGACGCCGCGCGCCAGGGCAGCCAGACCATGCAAGCGGTGATCGATACGATGCAGCATCTGTCGCAGGCCTCGGCGCAGATTTCCGATATCACTTCCGTGATTGAAGGCATTGCCTTCCAGACCAACATCCTGGCGCTCAATGCCGCGGTCGAGGCGGCGCGCGCGGGCGAACAGGGCAAGGGCTTTGCCGTGGTCGCCAGCGAGGTGCGTTCGCTGGCGCAGCGTTCGGCCACCGCCGCCAAGGAGATCAATGGGCTGATCTCGCAATCGGCCGATACGGTGCGCCAGGGCGTGGACCGGGTGGGCGCGGCGGGCCAGACCATGGATCTGATCCTGGATGCGATCACGCAGACCACGGCGACCATGGATGGCATTGTGCAGGCGTCGGCAGAGCAGACCGGGCGCATCGAGCACGTGGCGCACGTGATCGCGCAACTGGATGAGGACACGCAGAAGAACGCGCGCCGGGTGCAAGAGGCCTCGGCCGGCGCCGAGGCGCTGCGGGCACAGGCGGCCGATTTGCGGCAGGCGGTGGCGGCGTTCCGGGTAGGCGCGGCCGGCGCCACGCCACAGGCGCATCGCGCGCCGGTCGGCGGCGCGCGGCTGCTGCCGGCCTGAGTGCGCCGCGTCCGGCCGCACGGGGCGGAATGGCGCCCGCGGCCGGCAACGATGGCCACGGCAGTGCGAAATGGCCGGGCCGCTCCCGTCGGGCGGTGGCTGCGGATCGATGCCGGATCGATGCAATCCCGGTCCATTCGCTACAAAACTGGAACAGTTTGTTCCGCGAAAAAGCGCGCTTTTGGGCCGCCGGGCGGTGGTCGCGCGCGGCGTCGGCCAGTAGAATTTGTTCACTCGTTCTTCCCCTATCTACCAGTCGAAAGGCATCCCCCTCATGAGCAACGCATACCTCGACGCACTGAAGAAGCGCCGCACGCAGTATTCGCTGGGCCGCAACCTGTCCGCCTCGAAAGAGGAACTGGCGACCCTGATCCAGGACGCGATCAAGCACAGCCCCTCGTCGTTCAATTCGCAAAGCTCGCGCGCGGTGATCCTGTTCGGCGCCGAAAGCGACAAGCTCTGGAACCTGGCTATCGAGGAAGTGCGCAAGGTCGCCCCGGCCGAAGGCTTCGACAAGACCGAAGCCAAGCTCAAGAGCTTTGCCGCCGGCGTCGGCACCGTGCTGTTCTTCGAAGACCAGGACGTGGTGCGCAGCCTGCAGGAAAAATTTGCGCTGTACGCCGACAACTTCCCGGTGTGGTCGGAACAGGCGGGCGGCATGGCCCAATTGTCGGTCTGGACCGCGCTGGCCAACGCCGGCGTGGGCGCCAGCCTGCAGCACTACAACCCGCTGATCGACGCCGCCGTGGCGGGTGAATGGAATGTGCCCGCCAGTTGGAAGCTGCGCGCACAGATGCCGTTCGGCTCGAACGAAAACGGCTTCGGCGAAAAGGCCTTCATGGACGACGCCGAACGCTTCCGCGTGATCGGTTGAGGCGGCGGGTCTGGCGCGCGGCGCCGGGCCAGGTCGCGGAACCCGCAGGCCCCCGGCATGGGGACTGCGGGTTTTTTCATTGGGCGGCCGAACCGGTGCGAGCCTGGCGCCGGGCGGCCCGCGCCGCCCGGTCGGCGCGCTGCGGGAGGCTTCGCGCCGCGGGCAGGCATAATCGGAGGTTTTGTCCGCATACAGAAAGGCCCCATCGTGACCGACGCCGTACCCATCAGCCAAGCCGACTACGAACTGCCCCTTGAGACGCTGGAAGCGCATCTGCTGGCACAGCGCCAGCGCGCCGCCGATGTGGTCAAGGCGGCAACGCGCAAGTGGACCTGGGTGCGCCATGGCGCATTCCTGGCGTCCATCGTCATCGTCGGCATCGAGAAGCTGGTCACCGGCAAGGTGGGCGCGCATACCGCCGTCTTTGCCAGCGTGATGCTGTTGATGGCGCTGAGCTTCATCGCGGCCGCCAAGACCCGCGGCATCATCAAGCGCCTGGGCAGCGGCCAGCCGACGCCCAAATGGGTGCTCAAGCGCATGATCCGCAAGACGATTTTCAAGGGCGCCGGCAGCCTGAAGGGAACGGCGCGCTTCTATCCGGAGCGCTTCGTGCTGGACCAGAACGGCAGCCATTTCGAATCCGAATACGAAAACGACAAGATCGCATTGATCGCGTTGACGCCGGATTATCTACAGATCATCCCGGTGCAGCGTCCGGATGTGGCGGACGAGGTGTATTTCATTCCGCTGGCGCAGGTCAGCCAGCCGGAGGAATTGCTGAAGTTCCTGGGCGGTAAGCCGAATTACGTGGATGCGGCCTGAGGCACAGCGGGCGTTTATTCGTAAGCCTGCTTCGCCGCCGACCACTTGAACGTGCGCTTCCACTTGCCGCCCTGCTGGCGTAACTGGATGTCGAAGTAGCCGCCGGTCTTGCCCGGCAGGATGACCAGGGAATTGCTGGCGTCGGATTCGTCGTGTTCGCGCGTGCCATCGGGGTTCCAGTCGCCGGCGATGGATTTGACGAACGACATGGGCTGGGCGAACACCACCTTCAGGGCCGCGCCATCGATGCGGAACAGGTACAGCGCCTCGAAGTCGGCGCCGCCGCCGGCATAGCCCTCGCTCCAGCCGGCGCGCAGGCCGAAGGCGGTGGCGCCGGGGGCGATGCGGTAAGGCGCCAGGTCGAAACGCTTCCAGCTTTCGGGCGTGGACAGCATTGGCGCGCCGGCTTCCTGCATGGCCAGGTCCATGGGCGGGTCGATTTCAGTGTCGCTCCAGTCGGTCGGCGCCGCCACCGGGACCTCGCTGCGGGCCACCAGGCGGGGCGCGGCGCCGGGCGTCGATTCGAACACGCCCACCCATATCTCGTTCTTGTCCTGGTCGCGCGACAGGTCGGCGCAGTCGCCGCCGCCGAACTGCCTGAGCCGTTCCGCCCGTTCGGCGCTGGCCGCCAGACACACCAGCGCCACGTAGGATCCGGGGCGCTGCGGCCAGGCCCTGGCGCCAGCCAACAGCAGGCGCTTGGGGTTCTGCCCGGGCGCAAGCTGCTGCAACAGGAAGGCGCTGCTGAAGCCCGGCGGCAGTTGCACACCCAGGCCGTCGGGCCGTGGGGCGCCGCTCATCTGGCTGTCGTACATCTTGCGGGCGTCCTGCGTCTTGATGGCGCCGGGCACCTGGTCCAGGGATTGCACCCGGGTGTCGGCGCGCGCCAGCGGGGCGTGCAGGGGAAGGGCCAGTGAGCAGAGCAGCAGAGCGGCGCGGATACGCATCGGGGTGGCCCGGCGGCGTGCCGGGCGGGTAGTGTCGTTGTCTGATTATCGCCGAACGCGGCTGACACGCCGCCGGGCCACGCCGGTGCCGCATCGGGCGCTACGGGTGTGGACGTTGGGGCAGTGGCGAATAGTCCTTCGATTTCCGTCTATAGTGCCCGGTTGACGGCGATGAACCGAGCAGAGAGAGACCGATGGACAAGCGACAAGACCTGGACTCCCCGGCCATCCAGGAGAGCGCGGCGCATGCCGCCGGGACGGCCGGCCCGGCGCCGGTCGCGCCGGACGCCATCACGATCGACATCGAGGCCGACCCGACGCTGGGTTATGCCTCGATCCAGAACGCGGTGCCGGTGCTGCGGTCGCTGCGGCTGACCAACCGCTCGCAAGAGACCTTCGACAACGTCGAAATCGCGATCCGCTGCAATCCGGCGTTCGCCCAGGGCGTGCGGCTGCACTTCGACGTGCTGGTGCCCGGCGAAATCCGCCGCATCGCGCCGCTGGACCTGGCTCCGGACCATGCCTACCTGGCCGCGCTGCAGGAAGCACAGCGCGCCGCCATCGAAGTCACGGCGCTGGCCGGCGGCGGGGAAGTGGGCCGCGCCACGCAATCCGTGACCGTGCTGGCCTATGACCAGTGGGCCGGCACCCGCGCGCTGCCGGAATTGCTGGCCGCGTTTTCCATGCCGAACAATCCGGCCGTGGATGCGTTGATCGGCAAGGCCGCCCGGCTGCTGCGCGAACAGCACAGCGACCTGACCATGAACGGCTACCAGTCCAAGAGCCGAGACGTGGTCTGGAAGCAGGTGTCGGCCATCTACAGCACGCTGGCGGCCGAAACGTTGCATTACGCCGAGCCGCCTGCCTCATTCGGCGTCGACGGCCAGAAGATCCGCACGCCCGAGCGCATCCTGGAGGCCCGCGTGGCCACCTGCCTGGACCTGGCGATGTTGTTTTCGTCGTGCCTGGAGCAGGCCGGGCTGCGCCCCGTGATCCTGATGAAGGAAGGCCACGCCTGGGTGGGGGTGTGGCTGCACCCGGCGTGTTTTCCCGACCCGCTGACCGATGATGTGCAGGCCGTGCGCAAGCGCGTGGACAGCGGTGAATTCCTGGCGTTCGAGACCACCGGGATCGCCCAGCATCCGAGTTTCCGGCCGTCCTTGCGGCTGGCGCTGGAGCAGGGCGCGGCGCACCTGCGCGAAGCGGATTCCTTTCGCTATGCCATCGACGTGCATCGCGCGCGCGAGTTGCAGATCAAGCCGTTGCCGTCGCGCGGCGCCAGCCTGGAACCGGACGCGACGCCGGCTCCCGAAGCGCCAGCGGCCATCGAGCCGATGCCGGCGCTGCCCCCGCTGGACCCGGAGTTCGTCATCAGCCTGGAACCGGCCGATGACACGCCCGAAGGCCGTCTGGCCAGGTGGAAGTCGCGCCTGCTCGACCTGACGCTGCGCAACCGGCTGCTGAATTTCAAGCACACCAAGTCCACGCTGCCGCTGGTGGTCCCCGACCTGGGGCGGCTTGAAGACGCCATTGCCGATGGCAGCGAGTTCCGTATCCGGCCCCTGCCGGCGGCCTTGATGGAGGGCAGCGACCCGCGCGTGGCGCAGGTGCATGTCGACCGTGGCGGCCGCGCGCCGCTGGACGACATGGCGCTGGAGGCATTGGCCAGCCACGAACTGATCGCCCGCGTGCCGCAGGACGCGCTGGACGCCAACCTGTTGAATATTTTCGGCGCCGCGCGCACCGGCCTGGAAGAAGGTGGCGCCAACACGCTGTACCTGGCGCTGGGCATGTTGCGCTGGACCGAGCATCCCGCCGCCGAGAGCATTCACCTGGCGCCGCTGATCCTGTTGCCGGTGTCGCTGCAGCGCCAGTCGGTGCGCAGCGGCTTCCGGCTGGTGCGCCACGATGACGAGACCATCATCAATCCCACCTTGCTGCAGATGCTGCGCAACGACTACGAGTTGCGCATCCCCGGCCTGGATGTGTTGCCGAGCGACGACAAGGGCGTGGACGTGGCGCGGGTGCTGCAGGCGTTCCGGCTGGCGGTGCGCGAGATCGCCGGCTGGGAAGTGCTGGAGCAGGTGCACCTGGGGATTTTCTCTTTCACCAAGTACCTGATGTGGAAGGACCTGCAGGACCGCAGCGGCCAGCTCAAGGCCAACCGCGTGGTGCGGCACCTGATCGACCATCCCGGCCAGGCCTTTGCGCAGCAACCCTGGGACCCGCGCCTGGACCACCTGGACGACAACTACCGGCCCGAAGACCTGCTGACGCCGCTGCTGTCGGATTCCTCGCAATTGAAGGCGATCTGCGCGGTCGACGCCGGCCGTGACCTGGTGCTGGAAGGTCCGCCCGGCACCGGCAAGAGCCAGACCATCACCAACCTGATCGCGCACCTGCTGGCGCGCGGCAAGTCCGTGCTGTTCGTTTCCGAGAAAATGGCGGCGCTGGAAGTGGTGTATCGCCGCCTGGCCCAGATCGGCCTGGGGCCGTTCTGCCTGGAACTGCATTCGTCCAAGGCGCGCAAGTCCGAAGTGCTGCAGCAATTGGGCCGGGCGCTGGAGCTGGGCAGCCAGCGCACCAGCGATGAATGGAACCGCGAAGCCGAGCGTCTGGGCGAGCTGCGCCAGGCGCTTAACGGCCTGGTCGAGGCCCTGCACCAGCGGCACCCCAACGGCCTGACGGTCTATGACGCCATCGGCACGGGCATCCAGCACGCCGGCCAGGAAGCCTCGCCCATGTTCTGGCCGGATGCCCAGGCGCACGATGAACAAGGCCTGGCGCGGCTGCGCGAGGCGGCGCGGCGCATGGCGACGCTGTCGGGCGAGCTGGGCGCGTTGCATGGCCACGCGCTGGCGCACATCGGCATGACCGAGTGGAGCCCGAGCTGGCAGGACGCGCTGCTGGCGGCGGCGCGGACGCTGGACCAGGCGGTGGATGCTTTCAAGGCGTGCGTGGCCGCTGCCGGCGCGGAACTGGGCGTGTCGGCAGCCGGGTTGAGTCTGGACGCCTGCGCGCGCCTGGACACGCTGATCGAGGTCTTGCTGGCCGCGCCGCGCGTGCCCGCCGGCCTGGCCGCGCAGGCGCACGATCCGGCTGCGCGCGTGCGGGTGCAGGCGCTGGCCCGCCATGGCCTGGCGCGCAATGCCGGCTGGGCCGAGGTCGGCGCGGCCTGGCAGGCGCGGCTGGCGGACCTGGACGCCGCGGCGCTGCGGGCCGAATGGCAGGCCGCCTGCGCCGCCTGGTGGCCCAAGTCGTTCTTCGCCAGGCGCGGCATGCGCAAGCGGTTGGCGGCGTTCCGCGCCGACGCACGCCGCCCGGACGACGCCGCCATCGCCGCCATGCTGGAACCCCTGGCGCGAGTGAATGCCGAAGACCGCGAACTGGCAGCCTTGAAGGCCGACGCCGAGCGCCTGTTGCTGAACGACTACGCTGGCCTGGATACGGACTGGGAGCAGATCGGACGCCATGAGCAATGGGCCGAGCGCTTTGCCGAAGCGGTCACGCTGATGGCCGGCGATCCGCTCGCCGCCACCGCGCTGCGCACGCGTCTGCAGCCGCTGGTGGGCGAGAACCGCGCCTTCCTGCAGCCGGGCGCGCCGCTCGGCCAGCGTTTGCTCGACACTCGCGACGCCTGGCGCGCGCTGTGCGAGCATCTTGCCGCGCTGGAGGCGCTGGCGCGGCCGACTGCGCCGCTGGCAGGGGCGCCCGGCGATGACGGTGCGCTCGAGCGCATGCAGACGGTGCTGGCCGCCTGGCGTCTCAAGAAGCGGAGCCTGATGTCGTGGTGTGTCTGGCGCCAGGCACGCGAACAGGCGGTCGACATGCAGTTACAGGGCCTGGTCGCGACGCTGGAATCGGGACGCGTGCCGCTGGCCGAGGTCGAGGCCCATTTCGAATTCAGCTACCGCGATTGGTGGGTCAAGAAGGTCATCGACCATTCGCCGCTGCTGCGTTCGTTTTCCAGCGCCGACCACGATCGCAAGATCCGCGAGTTCCGCCAGGCCGACGACCGTTTCCAGCAACTGACGTGCGCCCATATCGCGGCGTTGCTGGCGGGCAAGGTTCCCGCCGGCAACGCCGTCCTGGTCAGTCCCGACAGCGAACTGGGCCTGTTGCGCCGCGAGCTGCAGAAGAAGACGCGCCATGTGCCGGTGCGCCAATTGATGCAGCGCCTGCCGACCTTGCTGCCACGGCTCAAGCCCTGCCTGCTGATGTCGCCGCTGTCGGTTGCGCAATACCTGGACGCCGGCCATTCGCAGTTCGACGTGGTGGTGTTCGACGAAGCCTCGCAGATCCCGGTGTGGGATTCGATCGGCGCGATCGCGCGCGGGCAGCAGCTGGTGGTGGTGGGCGACACCAAGCAGTTGCCGCCCACCAGCTTCTTCAGCAAGTCGGCCAGCGAGGACGACGGCGCCGGCGATGATGGCCAGGTGGAAGACCTGGAGAGCATCCTGGACGAATGCCTGGGCGCCGACATGAATCGCCTGCGGCTGCAGTGGCATTACCGCAGCCGCCACGAAAGCCTGATCACGTTCAGCAACGTGACCTACTACGATTCGCAGCTGATCACCTTCCCGTCGCCGGTCACCGACGACGTGGCGGTGCGGCTGGAACGCGTGGCCGGGGTCTACGACCGCGGCGGCAGCCGCAGCAACCGCGCCGAGGCCGAGGCCATCGTCCAGGGCATCGAGCAACACTACCTGGACCCGGCCCGGCGCCGCCAGAGCCTGGGCGTGGTGACCTTCAACCAGCCACAGCAATCGCTCATTGAAACCCTGCTGGACGCGCGCCGCCGCGCCAATGCCGCGCTGGACAAGGCCATCGCGGCGCAGGCGCGCGAACCGCTCTTCATCAAGAACCTGGAGAACGTGCAGGGCGACGAGCGCGACGTGATCTATTTCTCGATCACCTACGGTCCGGACGCGGCCGGCAAGATGACGATGAACTTCGGTCCCCTCAACGGCGAAGGGGGGCACCGCCGCCTGAATGTGGCGATCTCGCGGGCTCGCGAAGGCGTGGTGATCTACAGCACGCTGTCGCCGGAGCAGATCGATCTGTCGAGGGTCCGCGCCGCCGGCGTGCGCGACCTGAAGCACTACCTGGAGTTCGCCCTGAAGGGCCCGCGCGCGCTGGCGGCGCAGTCGCTGCCCAGCGGCCGCCAGCCCGACAGCCCGTTCGAGGCGCAGGTCATCAAGGTATTGCGCGAGCGCGGCTGGGTGGTGCATCCGCAGGTCGGTTGCTCGGGTTACCGCATCGACATGGGCGTGGTCGATCCGCGCGCGCCGGGACGCTACCTGCTGGGCATCGAATGCGATGGCCGTGCCTACCATGCCGGCGCCACCGCGCGTGACCGCGACCGTCTGCGGCAGGTGGTGCTGGAAGGACTGGGCTGGCGCCTGCACCGGGTCTGGTCGACCGACTGGTGGATCAATCCCGAACGCGAAGTGGAAAAGCTGCTGGCCCGGCTGGACGCCGAACTCGAGCGCAAAGAGGAAGAGGCGCCGGCGGAGCCCGAGCTCCCGCCCGAGGCGGACGATGAGGTGGCGTTCACCATCACCACTGACGATGGCTCGGTGCCCGGCTCGCGTGAACTGGCAGGGACGCCGATGGGCGGCTTCGATACCTACCCGGTGACCGACCTGGCGGCGGGCGATGCGCAGGCGTTCTACGCGCAGGCCAGCAATCAACGGCTGAGCGCCGATTTGCGCCAGGTGATCGAGACCGAAGGGCCGTTGCCCGAAAGCGTGCTGCATCGCCGGGTGGCGCGGGCCTGGGGCCTGGAACGCACCGGTGCGCGCATCGTCGAGCGCCTGCGCCAATTGACCCCCGCCGGCAATCGCCGCACCCGTGAAGGCGAGGTCACTTTCCTGTGGCCGGCGGACGTGCAGCCGGCGGCCTGGACGGGGTTTCGCGGCGCGGGCGAGCACGAGGCCTCGCGCCGCCGCGTGGACGATGTCTGCCTGGAAGAGCTGGCCAATGGCGTGCTGCGGGTGCTGGCCATGACCGGCAACGCCCCGCGGGCGGACGTGGTCAAGTCGGTCTGCCGCCTGCTGGGATTGTCGCGCACCCTGGCGGATGCCGAGGCGCGCCTGGGGCTGGCGCTGGCGGCCCTGATGGCGCAAGGCCGGGTGCGCGAAGCGGCGGGGATGCTGCGGGTCGATTGATATGGTGCGGTCGCGTCATGGCGAGAGGACGCGCGCATCGATGCCGCAAAGATCCGCATTACTGCGCAGCATCGTTGCGCGGGCGGGGGCGCGTGCGTGTCAGAAAGTAATTGCCCGCCGGACGGCGATCCGCCCGCCCCGGGCGCTGATATCGGCCGCGCCATCGCAGGCAAGCGGGGAAACGGACGAAGGTTTTGAGGTCAGCTTGCGTTCAGCAAAGCGGCAAGATTTTGATACGTCCGGGGACGGAACCCGGCCAATTCGTCCACGCACCGGACGTAGAATCCGGGTTTTCACCAGTGCCATCCGGCTGATAGGAAAAACCCATGAAAAAAACAATGCTCCTGGCGTCCGTCTGCGCCGTGCTGCTGCAGGCTTGCGCACCGGTTTCCTCTCCTGGCGAAGGATCTTCCACCATGCCCACCCCTGCCTCCATGCCCGCCGCGAATGCGTTGAGCCTGCCCGCCTATCACTGGCGCCTGGTGTCGGCCACCGATGCCGCGGGCAAGTCCATCCCCGCGCTGCAAAAGGGCGTCGAACAACCGCTGCGCCTGTCGTTCACGGCCGACGCGCTGAACGTGCGCGGCGGCTGCAACACGCAATTCGGCGGCTACACCTATAAGGACGGCGTGTTGCATGCCGCCAACCTCGCCTCGACGATGAAGGCGTGCGAACCCGGCCTGATGAAACTGGATGCCGAGATCGGCCAGCGCCTGAAGGGCGACCTGCGCGCCACGCTCAGCGGCGAGTCCACCGAACCGGCCCTGGAACTGGTGGCGCAGGATGGCAGCGTGCTGAAGTTCGTCGGCGAGCCGACGCCGGAAACCTTGTACGGCAGCGCCGGCGAGATCATGTTCCTGGAAGTGGCGCCCAAGCGCGCCGATTGCAGCCATCCCATGATCCCGCGCTACCAGTGCCTGATGGTGCGCGAGCGCCGCTATAGCGACGCCGGCGTGCAGCTGCCGCCGCAGGAAGACTGGCACCCGCTGTACCAGTCGATCGAAGGCTACGACCACCGTGATGGCGTGCGCACCGTGCTGCGCGTCAAGCGCTACGACTGGAAGAACCCGCCCGCCGATGCGCCGTCGAAGGTGTATGTGCTGGATATGGTGGTCGAGCAGGACGCCTCGGGCAAGCAGAAGTGAACCTGGGCCGTGCCCGCATCGGCGCGGCGCTTCACGCGGCCGGCGCTTGGGGCGCCGGCGCGCGCCGATGCGATCGGATGGGAAGCGGCAATTGAATGTCGGCATCAATAATGATTACAATTCCCATTCCTGAAATTCACAAGGCGCTGACGCGACGGCCATGTCGTCCACGGAATCCCTGGAGCACCGCGAGCTCGGCAGGCTGTACCGCGACCACCACGGCTGGCTGCGCGGCTGGCTGCTGCGGCGCCTGAACGTGCCGGCCGAGGCCGCCGACCTGGCGCAGGACACCTTCCTGCGGCTGCTGGCCTCGCCGGCCTCGATGGCGCAATTGCAGGGCGTGCGGCAGCCGCGCAGTTTCCTGGCGACGGTGGCGCAGCGCACGCTGGTCGACCATATCCGCCGCCAGGTGCTCGAGCGGGCCTGGCTTGAAACGCTGGCGCAGCAGCCCGAGGCCAGCGCCATGTCGCCCGAAACCCAGGCCATCCTGCTCGAAACCATCCGCGAGATCGACGCCATGCTGCAAGGCCTGGGCGACAAGGTGCGGCGCGCCTTCCTGATGTCCCAACTGGAAGGCGCCAGCTACGCCGAGATCGCCGCCCGCCTGGGCGTGACGGTCAGCTCCATCAAGAAGTACATGGCGCGCGCCACGGAGCATTGCCTGCTGTACGCGCTGGCCAGGCCGTAGGCGGCGATGGCGGACAAGACCATCGCCGCGGCGGCGCAATGGTATGCACGGCTCTGTGCGGACGATGTCAGCGCGGCCGATCTGGCCGCGCATGGGCGTTGGCTGGCGGCCGATCCCGAGCATGCGCGCATCTGGCGCCAGGTCGAGCGCCTGCGCGGCACGCTGGGGGCGGCGCCGGCGCGGTTGGCCGCCGATACGCTGCACCGCGCCGACCTGCACTTTTCGCGCCGCCGCGCCGCGTTGCGCAATGGCCTGGGCGCGGTGCTGCTGTTGGGCGCCGGCGGCCTGGCGGCCTGGCGCGCGCTGCCGATGGACCGGATGCTGGCCGACTACCGCACCGAGACCGGCGAGCGCCGCGAACTGCGGCTGGCCGATGGCACCCTGCTCTGGCTCGACAGCGGCAGCGCCGTGGACGTCACGGTCGATTCCGGCCGGCGCCGCATCGTCGTGCATGCCGGCGAAATCCTGATCGACACCGAACATGTCAGGCCCGGCCTGCCGCCCTTGCGCGTGTTCACCGCGCACGGTGTGGTGCGCCCCTTGGGCACGCGCTTCGTCGTCACGCGCCAGTCCGACCTGACACGGGTCGCGGTGCTGCGCCACGCGGTGGTGCTGGAGCCGGCGGATGGCGGTATGCCGCGGGTCCTGCAAGCAGGCGAGCAAGGCACGCTGGCCGCCTCGGGCGCGCACGCGGCCGGCGCCATCACCGGCGAGCCCGACGCCTGGACCCGTGGCCTGCTGGTGGTGGACAACTGGCGGCTGGACGACTTCATTGCCCGCCTCGACCGCTACCGGCCGGGCCTGTTGCAGTGCGACGAAGCGGTGGCGGCGTTGCGCCTGTCGGGGGCGTTTCCGGTCGATGACACCGACCAGGCCCTGGCCGCCGTGGCGCGCGCCTTGCCCGTGCGTGTGTCCCGCTACACGCGCTATTACGTCCGCATCGTTGCCCGTCATTGATTTTTTCTCCACGGCATTGTCCTTTTTCCGCGCTCGTCCGACTTAGCAGGGATTACGTCGGATCTGCCACACGGAAACTGAGTCCATGCCTTCTGTACCCTTGCGTCGCCATCACACCTCGTTCGCGCCCCTGGCGCGCGCCGTCCTGATTGCCCTGGCCGCCCTGGGCGCCGCGCCGCCAGCGCAGGCGCAGGCCGTGCCAAGCGCACAGGCCTCCCGCCACTACGATGTGCCGCCCGGCCCGCTCGGCCTGGCGTTGAGCCGTTTTGCCGCCCAGGCCGGCGTGGTGCTGGCTTTCGACGCCTCGCTCACCCAGGGCCGCCAGAGCGCCGGCCTGCAAGGCGATTACGGCGTGGCCGCGGGCCTGGCGATGATGTTGTCGGGGACCGGCCTGGAAGCAATCGACCAGGGGGGCAATCGCTACGGCCTGCGCGTGGCCAACGCGCAGACGCTGGCGCCGGTGGAGGTGCTGGGGGCGCGCGAGCCCATGCCCAGCGAGGGAACCGATTCGTACACGGTCGGCGTGTCGAATACCGCCACCCGTCTGCCGATGACATTGCGCGAGACGCCGCAGTCGGTCTCGGTGATGACGCGCCAGCGGCTCACCGACCAGGGCCTGAACACCCTGGAAGACGCCATCGTCAACACGCCGGGCCTGGTTTTCAAGAAGAAGGGCTCGGCGGACGACAACGAGAAAGGCCTGTATGCGCGCGGCTTGGAAATCACCAACATGCAGGTCGACGGCGTGCCGACCCACAAGGACTTCAATGCCCTGGGGCTGGATACGGCGCTGTATGACCGCATCGAAGTGGTGCGCGGCTCAACCGGCCTGCTGAGCGGGGCGGGCAATCCGGCCGCTTCCATTAACCTGGTGCGCAAGCGGCCGACCCGCGAGTTCGAGGCCGGGGTCGGCGCCAGCGTCGGGTCGTGGGACTACCGGCGCACCGAGTTCGACCTGGGCAGCCCGCTGGATGCGTCGGGCAAGCTGCGCGGGCGGCTGGTGGGCGCCTGGCAGGAAGGCGGCTCGTTCATCGACCGCGTCAAGCAGGATTCGCAGTTGCTGTATGGGGTCGTCGAGGCGGACCTGACGACGGGCACCTTGCTGACCCTGGGGGCGGAATACCAGCGCAAGAAATGCACGGCGTGCTCGTACTTCGGTTTTCCCGCGTACTACGCCGATGGTTCCAAGACCGACTTCCGGCAACGCTTCAATTCCGCCACCAACTGGAGCCGCCAGGAGCGCACGCGCTATAACGTCTTCGCCACGCTAGACCACGAATTCTCGCCATCGTGGAAGGGGTCGCTGACGCTGTCGCGCACCGGCGACGACAACGACCGCACCTATGGCTGGTTCAGCAGCAACGGCTGGGCCAATCCGCAGACCGGACAGGGCGCCTCGCTGTGGGTCGCCAAATGGCCGATCCCCAAGACCCAGAATGCCCTGGACGCCAGCCTGAACGGCGCCTTCGACGCGTTCGGCCGCCGCCACGACCTGGTGCTGGGCATGAGCCTGTCGCGCACCCGGGGCGACTACGACACCTATCCGCTCTGGACCGCGCCGGGTTACGACCCGGTCATCCCGGACGTGCGCGCCTGGGATGGCGATATGCCGGAACCGCAATGGCAAGCCACCGGCAAGCGCCATTACACCGAGAAGCAGCGCGCGGTCTATGGCGCGTTGCGCCTGCGGCCGACCGATGCGCTGTCGCTGGTGCTGGGGTCGCGGGTCACCTGGTGGGACCAGCAGGCCTCGTACACCTACAACGATGGCTCGGCCTATCCGGACAACATGCGTGAGCAGGGCGTCTACACGCCGTATGCCGGCGTGGTCTACGATCTGACGCCGAGCGTGTCGGCCTATGCCAGCTATACCAGCATCTTCCTGCCGCAGCAGGCGCAGACGGCGTCGGGCAGCGGCATCGCGCCGATCAAGGGCAACACCTACGAAGTCGGCTTGAAGACCGCGTGGCTCGACGGCCGCCTGAACGGCGCGCTGGCCCTGTTCCGCACCCGCCAGGACAACTACGCCATGCTGGACGGCGACAAGCTCGCGCCCAATGGCGACAACGCCTATGTCGCCGCCAACGGCGCCGTGCTGCGCGGGGTCGAGGCCGAGCTCAGCGGCGAGCTGGCGCCCGGTTGGCAGATGCAACTGTCATACGCCTATGTGGATCGCCGCCTGCCGAGCGGCTTCTCGACCCAGGTCGGGCTGCCGCGCCATATCGCCAAGCTCTATACGACCTACCGCTTGCCCGGCGCCTGGAGCGCCCTGACCGTGGGCGGCGGCGTGCGCTGGGAAAGCCAGAGCGGCTTCATCAGCCGCGGCCCGGGCGGACAGGAGTTCGGTTCCTCGCAAAGCAGCTATGCGCTGCTCGACCTGATGGCGCGCTACCAGTTCAACCGGCAGTGGTCGGCCACGCTCAACCTGAACAATGTGCTGGACAAGAAGTACTACGCCAGCACCAACGTCTACAGCAATTACTACGGCGCGCCGTTCAGTGCGATGCTGGGGGTGAATTACCGGTATTGAGTCCCTTGTCGTGGACGCCAAAGCGGCCGATCAGCGTGGCGCTGGCCTGGTTCAGCCCACGCACGTCCACCCGCACGCCGGCGCGCCGCAGCTTGATCACCACCTTGTCCAGCGCGCCAACGGCGGAGATGTCCCAGAAATGCGCGGCCGACACGTCCAGCACCACATGCCCGGCCGGTTCCTTGAAGTCGATCATTTCCGCGAACCGGTCGGTCGACGCGAAGAACACCTGCCCTGCGAAGGCATAGGTGCGGGTGGCGCCGTCGGCGGACAGGCTCGATTCGACGGTCAGCAAACGCTTCACCTTGGACGCGAAGAACACGCCGCTGAGCAGCACCCCGACCAGCACGCCGCGCGCCAGGTCGTGGGTCCACACCACCACCGCTACAGTGGCGAGCATGACCACGGACGATTGCCACGGGTGGGTGCGCAGGTTGCCCAATGAACGCCAACTGAAGGTGCCGATGGACACCATGATCATCACCGCGACCAGCGCCGGCATGGGAATGCGGGCCACCAGCGGCCCCAGCGCCACGATCAGGAACAGCAGGAACGCGCCGGCGACGAAGGTGGACAGGCGGGTCGAGCCGCCCGATTTCACGTTGATGACCGACTGGCCGATCATGGCGCAGCCGCCCATGCCGCCAAAGAAGCCGGTGACGAAGTTGGCGATGCCCTGGCCTTTGCATTCGCGCCGTTTGTCGCTGGGCGTGTCGGTCATTTCGTCGACGATCTGGGCGGTCATCATCGATTCGAGCAGGCCCACCGCGGCCATGGTCAGCGAGTAGGGCAGGATGATGCGCAGCGTGTCCAGGGTGAACGGCACGTCCGGCAACTGGAAACTGGGCAAGGCGGACGGCAGTTTGCCCGTGTCGCCGACCGTGTTGACGGACAGGCCGCCCAGGATGCTGAGCGTCGTCAGCACGATGATCGCGACCAGCGGCGAGGGCACCACCCGCGTCAGCCGCGGGAACAGGTAGATGATGGCCAGCCCGCCCGCCACCATGGCGTAGGTAACCCAGGTGACGCCGATCAGCTGCGGCAGTTGCGCGATGAAGATAAGAATGGCGAGCGCGTTGACGAAACCGGTGACGACCGAGCGCGAAACGTACTGCATCAGCAGGTCCAGCCGCAGGAATCCGGCCAGGACCTGGATGACACCCATCAGGATGGTGGCGGCGAACAGGTAGTCGACGCCGTGCTCGCGCACCAGGGGCGCGACGACCACCGCCACGGCGGCGGTGGCGGCCGAGATCATGCCCGGTCGGCCGCCGACCAGCGAGATGATGACGGCGATCGAGAACGAGGCATACAGGCCGGTTTTGGGGTCGACGCCGGCGATGATGGAAAAGCCGATGGCTTCCGGGATGAGGGCGAGGGCAACGACAATGCCCGCGAGGATGTCGGCGCGGGGACTGGCGAGCCAGTCACGGCGGAACGAGGAAACAAAAGACATGGTTTGGCCAACTTGAAGTCAGCAAGCGCGGCATCGCAGCGAAAGGCTAAGTCGAGTCTGGAGCGAGCCGTAAGTCGCTTGGGATTGTCCGAGGGATAGGCGCCCGGCCGAGCCACCCGGCGACGCCGGGTCCACGAAGATCGCTGTCGTAGCGATGCGCATCCATTGCAGATGCGACGAGGCAGCATTTTACACAGGCCGGGTTGTGGAGCAAGCGGTGCCCGCGGGCGGGTGACGGCTGCGACGTCCGCCTGCGTTAATGGCCTTCGAGGATGAAGCGTGTGCGGGCTTCGGTCGATGGGTGGGTGGACAACCAGTTCGGCAGGGCGCCCGCCGCCGCGGACTGCGCGCTCAAGCGCCGCAGCAGCGTGGCCAGCAGCGCCGGGTCGCGGCCCGACTTGCGCAGGAGCGAGACGGCGCTGGCGTCGGCTTCGTGTTCGAAGTCGCGCGAGTAGGCCAGGTCCAGCAGCCCCGTGCCCAGCACGCCGGCCTGGTGCAGCAGGTCGGAGGCATCGCCGCTGAAAAGCAGCACTACGGCCGATAGACCGGCCAGGCGTCCCAGGCGTCGCATGCCGTGTCGATTTTGAACGTGGCCGATTTCATGGGCCAGCACCCCGGCCAGGGCGTCGGGAGTGTCGACCAGGCGCGCCAGCTCGTCCGTGACGATGACACCGCCACCCGGCAATGCCATGGCATTGGCGCCAACCAGTGGGCCGCCTTGGCGCAACAGCAGCCGGGACCGTTGCGGCGTCAGGCCGGTATGGGCCAGCAAGTCATCGAACACCGCCTGGATAGCCTGGCGGCGCTCGGGCGGGAGCAGGCTGGGGCGCAGCACGGCCTGGTCCAGCGCGCGCAGCACACTGGCGCCGATGCGGGTTTCGATGGCGGGGGGAATCGTTCGGGCGGCGGTGTCTCCCAGCCAGGGAATCGCCCAGCGCAAGGCCAGGAGGAACGCCAGCGCGACTGCTGTCGCCAGCACCAGCCATCGCATCCTGAGATGCTCCAGGCGATGTAGCACATGGGTGCGGCGGCCATACAGGCGCTCCAGCCGGTCGACCTGCTCGTTGTCGTCGGTCTCGAAGACCGCCGAGCCGGGCAGCGTGGCGCGCCGGGCGGCCGTCCCGATGCGGCTGGACCACCGCAGGGCGCCGGCCGGCAGCGTCCGGCGCGTCTGGTCGTGCAGCAGGAGCAGGCTGCCATCCTGGTGCCAAAGCAGGGTCGCCGGGCGGCTGGCCGCCGAGCGGGCCTCGAACAGCCGCCCGTGGATGGCGTTGGGTGCCGCGTTGTCCGCGGCCCAGGGCGGGTTGCTTGCGTCCGCGGTCGGCAGTGCGTGGTCAGAGCGACGAGACAACGGCAAAGCCTTCGAGCTGGCTGAATTCGGCGCCAAAGGCGCCGGGCAGGCGTGCCGGTTGCTGCGACATGAATTCGTCCAGGCCCGGCGCCGCCACCACCGCGATGCTCTGCGCCACATAGCGGTAGCGGCGCACGCGCGCCCAGGGGTAGGCCAGACCCGCGGTAAACAGGCTGGCCGCGATGCCGGAGAGCGTGATCCAGAGGTAGCGCAGCGGCGCCATGTCGCTGCGCAGGCGGTGGCCGCCCGCCAGCGTGCTGCGGTTGAGGATTTCATTGTGGGCGCTGGCGCTGTAGTACATGACCGCGACGATCAAGGCGGCGTACAGCGCCGCCAGCATGAGCGGCAGCATTCCCAGGAACATGTGCAGCCCTGGCGAGGCAGGACGTTGGCCGTTCGGCATCGGATCGGACAGCCCGCGCAGCATTTCCGGAAACGAGAAGTCGCGGATCATTGCCGTTCCGGCCAGTTGGACGAGCAATACGCCGAGCAGGCAGACGGCGAGAAACAGCGCCGCGCTGCGCAGCAGCACGGCATACAGGGTCCCCAGGCGAGGGGCGCAGGAGAAGGCGGCGGCGCCAAAGCGGTAGCTGCCGGCCGTGTAGCGCGCCAGGCGTTGCGTGGCCAGGGGCGCGAGCAGCCCGAGCGTGCAGACCGAGGCCAGCGGGATGAGCACGAACACGAGCAGCGCGTGTCCGTAGCGGCCGTGGAAATCGAACCGCACGTTGCGCCAGGAGGTCATGCAGGCGTTGAACCGCAGGCCGGCGTTGATGGCCCAGGGCATGCAGGCCAGGAGCGCAATGGTGACCGCGTTCTCGGCCAGCGGCCACAAGGCGCTGATGACCGAGAGGGCGGCGATCAGGACGATGGCGAGCAGGCGGCCCTTCAGTATCTGGCCGCCGCTGGCGTGGTAGTCGAATCCCGTGCCCGCGAGGTGGGTATGGCCGTAGAACCAGCGCCTGGTCCTGACCTTGGCCCAGGCCGACCAGATTCCCAGGGTGCACAGCGTCAACAGGACGTTGATGAGCCAGACGCCGAAGTAGTCGCGCGCGGCGCCGTGGAACTGGAGCGGCAGCACTTGCCGGTCGGCATCGTGCGCGGCGCCGGCGGGCGGCGGGCCGGCGCGGCCGCCATCATCTGCAACTCCTGGGGGTGGAAGCTGTGACATCGGGTTTTCTCGAGACGATAATCGGAGGGATTGGCCGATCCTAGCGATCCGCGCGCGGCGCGGCGCTCGGACACGTCTGGTAAATGGTTGCGATGTCCGCGATATGGGATGCATCTGGCGTCGACCAGGGCGGGCGCGTTTGCCGGCCCGCGGGCGACGAACCTCGCCGTGGCGGCGTTGTATACACTGGTCGACCTGGAACGACGTCCGGCGGCGTGACCGCCACGCGGGCGCCTCGCGCCCGCTTCCCGACAATCCGCCTTTCCGGTTTTCAGCCATGTCCACTGCCCACGCCCCGCTCGCCACAGCGCTCCAAACCCCGGTCACGTCCGCCGACGACCTGGATACCCTTGAAGCCTTCTTTCAGCGCCCCGAGGTCCGCGCGTTCTACCGGGACGCCGAGGATCCGGCGCACACCGAGGCCTGCCTGCGGTTCTGTGCGGAACTGCTGCCTTCGCTGCATCCCGGCCGCGCTGCGGCGCTGGCGCTGATGTGCGGTTCGCTGGTGGAGGATGGCGCCGATCCCACCCGCCTGTTCCCGGCCTTGCAGGCGCTGCTGCGGCCCTGGTTGCGGACGCTGCGGCCCTATTGCGCGCTCGAGGTGGAAGAGGACGATGATGAGGCCGAGGCGGAAGACCGCCAGGCATGGCGCGAGGCCGTGGCGCGGCTGGAGGCCATCCCCGCCGACCAGCGCTGGCAGATCGAAGCGCTGGTCGGGGCGGTCGATACCCTGGTGCTGCCGATGATGGCGATGCTGATGCGCGACCGGCGCAACCACCAGGCCTTTGTCGCCGATGCCGAGCTGATGGACCTGCTCTACGCCATGACCTCATGCAACGACAATCTGCCGTTCGGGCAATTGCATTATCTGTGGCTCGCATCGCGCATCAGCTACGAGGATGAGCTGGTGGTGGTGCTACCCACGTCCGGCACCGGCTTCGTGGCGCGGGCGCACGGCATCAACAACAATTTCCACGCCTTCACGCTGCTGCAGAACCTGATGCGCGACCACCTCCGGCCGTTGGGCATACGCCGGGAGATCTCCCTGCGCGAGCCCGATGCCGAGCGTGACAGCGCCGATTTCCAATGGTTGCAGGTGGATGCCTATGCGAATGGCCAACAGGTTGGCGACCTGCGCTTGGCCTGGGGCGAGGCGGCCTTGCGCGACAACCAGGCCAGGCATGGCAGGCGGGTGCTGATCGCACTGGAAACCGAGGACGGCATGCAGCGCAATTGGTCCGGTTTCAATGGCGCGATCCACGATGCGCAACAGCCGTCGATGACGTTCGTGCGCTATCTGACGGCGGACGAAGTGGCGGCGTACCTGGCTTGATTGCGAAGTGGCCGCATGGCGCGGGCGGGTTGGCGGGCAGGCCTTGCAACCGATGAACCGCGTATGTTTCTCTTGTATTGCGTGACCACTTCAGTCGACCTAGTATCGAAACTCGTTTTCGCTTGAGTTGGTCCAGGTGCCTGCCCGCCGGGGGGCGCCTGATTGAACATTATCGTGTCTGCAACCCATCCCCTGGTCTCGGCCGTCAAGGCGCTCTACGTCGACCACCACGGTTGGCTCACTGGTTGGCTGCGCCGCCGCTTGGGATGCCCGGAGCAGGCAGCGGACCTGGCTCATGACACCTTTCTGCGCCTGCTGACGGCCAAGGTTTCTCCGACCGATCTGGCGGAGCCCAGGGCCTACCTGACCACGGCCGCGCGGCGCCTGATGCTCGATCGCCTGCGGCGCCAGCGAGTCGAGCGGGCCTATCTGGAAGCCATGGCGCTGGCCGCGGCGGCCATGCCGCAAGGGGCGCCGTCGCCCGAGGCGGTGATGAGCGCGGTGCAGGCCGTGGAGCAACTGGCGATGGCGCTGGCGACGCTGGCCCCGAAAGGCCGCGAGGCTTTCCTGTTGCATTACCTGGAGGATCAGAGCCAGCCGGAGGTGGCTGTACGCCTGGGCATCTCGGTGCGGATGGTGCAGAAGTATCTGGCTCAGGGCCTGCTGCGCTGCCATCAGGTATTGGCCCCATGCTGATGGATCGATTGGCGTGCAGTCCAAGGAAGCCGGCGTGACCCAGGGGCCGATTCCCGATGCCATCGCCGAACAGGCGGCCATCCGGATCGTGCGCCTGAGCGCCGCCGACGTGGCCGAGCGCGAGGTTGCACGGCGGGAACTGGAAGCCTGGACGCGGCAAAGCCCGGCGCACGCGGCTGCGGCGCGCAGCATGTGGCGGGTCGTGGAGCAGATGCAAGGCCTGCGCGGCGTCACGGTGCAAACGGCGGGCCCGGCGCGGGCGGGATTCGCTGCCGCCTTCGCCCTTGCTGGAAAGCGCCGGGCCAACCGGATGCGATTCGTGATCGGCGCGTTGCTGTTTGCGGGCCTGGCGGGTTGGACGACCCTGCAGGCTTATCCCTTGGGCTATCTGCTCGCAGACGTGCGCGGCACGACAGGCCAATGGCATACCCGGACGCTGGAGGACGGCTCGCGGATCACGCTGACCGGCAATGGCGCGGTGAACCTGGCCTTCGATCCCAGGCAGCGCGAGCTGGAGCTGGTGCAGGGTCAGATGCTGGTCGAGGTGGCGAAGGACGCATCGCGTCCTTTCGTGGTGCGCACTCGCGAGGCGCGGCTGACAGCGCTGGGCACGCGCTATGTCGTGGAGCGGCGCGACGATGTGACGATACTCACGATGATCGAGTCCCGGGTACAGGTCGCGGCAGTCCACGGGACTCAGGCTCCACCGATGGTGGCGCGGGCCGGGCAGCGTGTGGCGATTTCATCGCAAGGCGTCGGGCCGGTCACGACGGTCGATGCCGATATGTTGGACAACGCCTGGCGGTTGCATCAACTGGTCGCGCACGACCGGGCGCTGACCGAGGTGCTGGACGAATTGAATCGTCAGCGGCCTGGATGGATTCTCTACGACAAGGCCGCCCTGACGGGCATACGCATGACGGTGGTGCTACCCCTGGATGACCCCGACCGGGCGTTGCGGTTGTTGGCCGAAAGTGTGCCGGGGCTGCGGCTGCGATTCGCTTCGTCCTATCTGGTCTGGGTAAGCCGGGCGGGCGGCGAAGTGTCCCGTTGAACGGGATTTTTTCGCAAACGCGGTTCGTGTTCTGGATTCTGGTGCGTCATGTCCTTTGACAGGCGATGACCCGGTGCGTATCGATCGGCCCGGGCGCCCAATCCGAGGACCACGATCATGCTCCATACCCACGCGGCAGGCCCGCGCCGCCGATTCCCCTTTTCCCCGCCGCGCGTCATCGCCGGCCTGGCATTGGCCTCGCGCCTGGTGCTGGCCGGGCTTGGCGCAGCGGCCGGGCCGATCGCGCAGGCGCAGCAAGTCGAGCGGCAATACGACATCCCGGCCGGGCCGCTGGCGGACGCGCTGAGCCGTTATGCGCAACAGTCCGATGTGGCGCTGTCGCTCATCGCCGAGCAGGTGGCCGGTCGCCAGAGTCCGGGGCTGCATGGTCGCTACGCAGTGGAAGAAGGCTTTACGGCGCTGTTGCGCGGTACCGGCCTGCGGGCGCGGCGCGGCGCGTCCGGCTATGTGCTGGAGGTGTCGCCGGGAGCCGTGACCCTGGCGCCGGTCGAAATCGAGGGCGGCGCGGTTGCCGGGAAAGAGGTCTATACCGCGCCGCGATCATCCGTGTATCTGTCCGGCCCGGACCTCGACCGGTTCGGCAGGGTGTCGGTCGGCGACCTGCTGGCCGGCATCCCGGGCGTGCAGGTCGGCGACAGCCGCAACGGCGGCGCGCTGGACGTCAACATCCGCGGCATCCAGGGGCAGAGCCGGGTGGCGGTGCGGGTCGATGGCTCCGAGCAGGCGCTGGACGTGTACCGCGGATACGGGGGCACGGCCCAACGCAGCTATATCGACCCGGACCTGATCAGCGACGTGACCGTCAACAAGGGTCCCTCCGTGACGTCCGGCGCCATCGGCGGTTCGGTGGAAATGCGCACGCTGGGCGTGCGGGACGTCCTGACGGAAGGCAGCCATATCGGCCTGCGCCTGAAGGGCGAGTTATGGAACAACGGCGTGGCGCCGCCACACCGCGGCGTCGCTCCGCCGTCGTCCTCCACTGGCGAGCCCTCGGCGAATGATCTGAGAGCCGTTCCGCATGATAGCCATGGCGGCCTGTTCGGTTCGCGCGCGAAATCGGGCAGCCTGGCTTTTGCCTATGCCAACGACCGCCTCGACTTCGTGGCGGCCTACGCGCACCGCAATCAGGGCAACTATTTCTCGGGCAAGAAGGGGCGAGAGCGGTATCGCATGTATTACCCGGGCCATCGCTACGAGAGGAACAGCGTGGCCAAGTCCTACAACCCTGGCGAGGAAGTGTTGAATTCGTCGGCCGAAACCGAGTCGACGCTGTTGAAATTGACGCTGCGACCCGCCGAAGGCCACACGCTGGAGCTGGGCTATCGCCGCTACGACGGAAAAATCGGCGAAATCATGCCGTCGGACATCATCCGTTCCGGCACGGCGGGCATCACGCAGTATCCGCTGGGCGAAACCGGTATCGACACCTATACGGCGCGCTATCAGTTCCAGCCGGCGGACAATCCGCTGGTGGACCTGGGGGTGAACCTGTGGATGACGGATGCCAGGACCAGCCAATTGACTTCGGTGTGGGCGCCCGCGTCGCAGGCCTACGTGACGGACCGCAGATGGACCCGGCAGGCCGACCGCCGCATCGGCGGCGACCTGGCCAACACCTCGCGTTGGCGCACGGCGCACGGCGATGTCAGCCTCAACCTGGGCGGCTCGTTCCAGGTCGAGGATCTGCGGCCGCAGCGCGGCGTGGTGACGACGCAGCAGGACATCGACGGCAACCGCGTGCTGCGCGATGCCTCGCGCCGGGAGTTCAGCCTGAATGGCAAGTTGGAATACCGACCGGTGGGGGCGCTGACGTTGTGGGGCGGTGGCCGCTACAGCCATTACGACGTCAGGGACCGCGGCGTATATTCCACCGCCATCCGCGAACTGCGTCCCTACCGCGCCATCATGGTGAAAAAGCCGGGCGAGTGGTGGTGGCCGGGCAACTTCGGCTACCAGACGTGGTGGCCTGACGAGAACGGCCTGTACACGGATGCCACCGATCCGCGCCTGCATAACGGCATCGTCTACCAGGACAGCAACCGCCCAGAGGTCGGCGTGCCGTACGACGACTTCGGCGCGGGCTCGACTCGTGTCTATGACGAAGATGTGAAAGAGGTCGTCACCGGCTATGCGCATGCCCCCAGGCTGCGCAGCCGCGGCGGCGGCTTCGCCCCATCGGTGGGCCTGAACCTGGAACTGGTGCCGGACACCTTCGTCTATGCCTCGTATACCCAGGGGCTGCGGTTGCCATCGCTGTTCGAGACCAGCCTTGGCACGATGAGCCTGTCACCGGGCAGGGGACTCAAGCCCGAGCGTTCCAATAGTTGGGAGTTCGGCGCCAGCACGGTGCGTGGCAACCTGTTGGCCGATGGCGACACGGTCGCCGCCAAGGTTGTCTATTTCAACAACAACATCAAGAACTACATCGTTCGCTACTACGACTATGACGGTGTGGAGGAGCTGACCGAAAAGGCGTTGCAGATGAGGAACACCGACCGCTACAAGACCAGCGGATTGGAATTCCAGTCGCACTATGACGCCGGGCGGGTGTTCGCGGATCTGGCGGCCACGTATTACCTGAAGACCGAGACTTGCGACGCAGGCTTCGCGCAGCACTTGCGTGACAATCCCAGCGCTTTCCGGCATACGGAAAACACGCCGACGTGCACACCCGGCAGTTTCATGGGTTCGTATACCAACGCTCAGAATCCGCCCAGGCTGGCCTTGAGCCTGACAGCCGGCCTGCGTTTCTTCAATGAAACGCTGTCGCTGGGCGGCCGCATGGCCTATACCTCGGGCCCCACGGTCAAGGCCGACCAGCCGTGGCAGGAAACGCCGACGACAAAGCAGTTGGTGTACCACCCAGTGACGCTGTTCGACCTGTTCATGACCTACCGGTTGCGCGAACGGATGACGGTGAGCATGTCGGTGCAGAACCTGACGAACCGCTACTACCTGGATCCGCTGGCGCAGAGTTTCATGCCGGCGCCGGGGCGGACTTGGCGGATAGGCTTGCAGACACGGTTCTGAATGCGGCTGCCTGGGAGCCACGTCGCGCAGCCTGCTGGCGGCGATCCTGGACGCCCTCGAGCCGTGTCCGGCCGGGCATCACCGCGCTGGCCGGCCTGCCGTCCGCCTACTGCTGCCAAGCCTGGCAGGCGTCGGACGAGGCGCCCTTCGTGGCCGGCGCCAACCATGCCATCAATGACGGCGTGTATATGCGATGAAGCGGCGGCGTGGGCACGCGGGGGCGCCGCCGCCTTGCGCGTTTCCGGCCAGGTTCAACCGCGATGGATCGACACGCCGCCATCCACCAGCAATGCCGTGCCGGTGGTGAAGCTGGAGGCGTCCGATGCCAGGTACAACGCGGATTGCGCGATCTCCCGAGGCTCGGCCAGGCGCTTGAGCGCATGCAGGCCTTCGACGTATCGACGGGCCTGCTCCGATGGCATCGAGGCGCGGCCCATCGGGGTGTCGGTGCCGCCCGGCAGCAGGGCGTTGGCGCGTATGCCTTGCGCGCCGTATTCCGTGGCGATGGCCTGGACCAGCCCGATCAGGCCGGCCTTGCTGGCGGCGTAGGCGCCCATGCCGGCAAGGCCGGCCGTGTGGCCGACGAAGGTGGACGTGAAGATCAGCGAGCCGCCGCCGCGCCGCAGCAGGGCCGGAATCTGGTGGCGCGCCCCGAGGAAGGCGCTGCCCAGGTTGGTGTCCAGGATCTGGCGCCATTCCTCGGGCGAGACCTGGTGCAGGGGTTGTGCGCGGCCTGTCATGCCGGCATTGTTGAAGGCGATGTCCAGTCCGCCGTAGCGGCTTTCGGCGAGGGCGACGGCGGCTTCGGCCAGGGCCTCGTCGCGCACGTCGCCGGCCAGGGGCACGGCGCGGCCGCCGTCGGCCTCGATCGCCGCGACCAATCGTTCCAGTTCGGCCTGGCGCCGCGCCACCGCGACGATGCTGGCGCCCTCGCGCGCGAACAGTTTCGCCGCCTCGTAGCCGATCCCTGAGCTGGCGCCCGCGATGATGGCGACTTTGCCGGTCAGTTGCTGCATGACGATTCCTTGTGGATGAAAGACCCGGCCACGATAGGCAGGCCCGGCCGGCGCCGCTATCCGGTTCTTGCCATGGCGCCGCCGGCCGCCCGGTCCGGGCAAGCGCGCGGATCTTTGTCGCGCTGTTCGCGCTGTAGGTGTAAATTTGCAGATACAATTTTTCCTAAAGGACACAAAGGTGCCTGAATTTGATGACTCCAAGGTGCTGCTTTTCTCCTATGGCACCCTGCAGGACAAGGCCGTGCAGCGCGCCAACTTCGGCCGCGAACTCTCCGGCCGCGCGGATGCCATGACGGGCTACGTGCAGCGCTGGGTCGACATCACCGATCCCGAGGTGATCAAGACCAGCGGCTTGGCACGCCATCCCATCGTCTACGCCAGCCACGATCCCAAGGACGAGGTGCCGGGCATGGTGTTCCAGATCACACAGCACGAACTGGAAGCCGCCGACCGCTACGAGGTGGCGGACTACCGGCGCGTCTCGGTGCCGCTCAAGTCCGGCGTACACGCCTGGGTGTATATCAAGGCCTGAGCGCCAGCGGCCTCAGGCCTTCAGGCCGAGCCGCGCGCCAGCTTGCAATGGTGCTAATCCAAACGCGGTAAATTTGGACCGTGGCAAAAGCACGCCAGGGTCCGGCAGGTCCGCGAGCCGGACAGCGCGCGCCGGTCTCGCATCGAATCCGTATAAGATGTGAAATTGGCGCCAATTTTCAGGCTGGAACCATCATGGACACACTCGATCAGCAATTGCTGGGCCTGTTGCGCGCCGACGCACGCGCAACCGTCGCGACCCTGGCCAAGAAGCTCGACGTATCAAGGGGCACCATCAACAACCGCATCGCCCGCATGGAAGACGAGGGCATCATCGTCGGCTACACCGTCCGGCTGCGCCCCGAATCCCAACCCGACCAGATCGGCGCCTGGATGAACATCGCCGTCGACGGCAACGAAACCCGCCGCGTCGTCAGCATCCTCCTGGGGGACCCCGCCGTCGTCGCCCTGCACGACACCAACGGCCGCTGGGACCTGCTGGCCGAACTGCGCGTCGCCAACATCGAGGAAATGTCCCGCGTCCTGGACCGCGTCCGTCTCATCAAGGCCATCTCCGCCACGGAAACCAGCATCCACCTGAAAAGCTACAAGCTCGACTGAGCCCCGCCGCCGACCTTGACCGTCCTGCCCAGAGCGGCGGATCGCCGCTCTCGTCTCTCTCCTTCCATTTGACGACGCCTTCACCATCTCCGCGAACCCGGACGTCGACATCGCACCCCTGAACGCCCAAAAAGGCCGCCCGCGCGGCCGTCTTGGGCGACCCTGCAAGATCTTCCTACTCCACACAACATCGCCACGAAGCCTAAGCACGTGACACATCCCGGCGGCGTCTCGAAACGCGCTGACGCAGCGGGGTGGCCGGGCCGGGCGGAGGACGGGGCGTGTAGATGCGCCCAAGGGAAACCGTAGGGAGCCGAAGGCGGACGAGGTTGACGCAGGGGCAGTCCGGAGCGAAGGCTCCGGACCGCAATCGTAGCCCCGTCCTCCGCCCGGCCCGGCCACCCCGCGTCAAAAGAACCACAGCCCTAGCCGCCCGGCCCATCCCCCGGGGCAAGGTCACGAACCACCCGTTAGGGATTCCCCCCGCTTGCCCCAACCCAAACCTGGTTCCTAAAATTGGCGCCAATTTAGTCAAAAATCCCCCGCCCGCAACACCCCCCGGCACACCCCGCCCGGAAATCGAGGAAACCATGCAGTCCACCGCAGCACCCGTCCTGGCCCCCGACGCCGCCCGCGCCCGCGCCATCTACGACCTCGGCCACAGCACCGTCTTCGCCTCCCGCACCGACCCGCGTTTCTCGTACTGCATGTACGTCCCCCCGCACATCGACCAGTCCAGCCACCCCATGGAACTGGTCGTGATCATGCACGGCACCGGCCGCGCCTTCGTCGAATACCGCGACGCCTTCGCCGAATTCGCCCGCTGGAACGACTGCATCGTGCTGTGCCCGCTGTTCCCCGTCAGCCCGCTCGGCGACGGCAACCGCGACGGCTTCAAGCAACTGCGCGAAGGCGACATCCGCTACGACCACATCCTGCAAGGCATGGTCGCCGAAGTCGGCGAGAAATTCGGCCGCGACTTCACCCGCTTCGCCCTGTTCGGCTATTCCGGCGGCGGCCAGTTCGTCAACCGCTACGCCCTGCTGCATCCCGAAACCCTGTGGGCCGTCTCGATCGGCGCGCCCGGCTCGGTCACGCTGCTCGACCCCAGCCAGGACTGGTGGGTCGGCGTGCGCGATGCCGAGGCCCGCTTCGGCAAGGCCATCGACGTCGACGCCTTGCGCCAGGTCGCGGTGCACCTGATCGTCGGCAAGGCCGACCTGGAGACCTGGGAGATCACCCATCGCGAAGGCGGCAAGTTCTTCATGCCCGGCGCCAATTCGGCCGGCGCCACCCGCCCCGAGCGCCTGGAGTCGCTGCGCCGCTCGTTCGAGGCCGCCGGCATCAAGGCCGTGCTGGACGTGGTCGACAACGTGCCGCACGACGGCCTGAAGTGCGTCGGCCAGGTGCAGGACTTCCTGGCCGCCGAACTGCGCAAGCTGCGCAATGAATAACGTCGACAACCCGATCGGCCGCGGGGGCGCCAGCGCCTGCCAGCCGCGATAGGAGAGGGCCATGCTGCGTTTCGCGCTATCCCGTATCGTCATGGCCATTCCCACACTGCTGATCGTGGCGGTGGCGGTGTTCGTCATGATCCGCCTGATCCCGGGCGACCCCGCGCAATTGCTGCTGGGCGACCTGGCCACGCCGGCGGCCCTGGCCGACCTGCGCGCGCGGCTGGGCCTGGACCAGACCTGGCCCACCCAGTTCGGCATCTGGTTCGGCAACATGCTGCACGGCGACCTGGGAGCGTCCATCAACACTGGCCAGCCGGTGCTGCCGCTGGTGTGGGACCGCTTCCTGGTGAGCGGCCGCGTGGTGCTGGTGGCCGTGCTGTTCGCCGCCCTGGTGGCCGTGCCCGCCGGCATGATCGCCGCCTGGAAGCAGAACAAGGCGCCCGACCTGATCCTGGTCGGCACTGCCACGCTGCTGGTGTCCATCCCCACGTTCTGGCTCGGGCTGCTGCTGCTGATCTTCTTCGGCCTGAAGCTGCAATGGCTGCCGGTGGTGGGCTACGTGTCGATCGGCGAAGACTGGAAGGCCGGCCTGCTGTACCTGGCCATGCCGATCCTGACGCTGTTCCTGCACGAGATCGGCGTGCTGATGCGCATGGCGCGCGCCAGCACCCTGGAGGTGCTGCGGCTGGACTACATCACCCATGCCCGCGCCAAGGGCCTGTCGGAATCCGCGGTGCTGATGCGCCATGCCTTCCGCAACGCCTTCGGCCCCACCTGGACCCTGATCGGCCTGGTGCTGGGCAACCTGCTCGGCGGCATCGCCGTGGTCGAAACCGTGTTCACCATTCCCGGCCTGGGCCGGTTGCTGGTGGATTCGATCTTTGCCCGCGACTACCCCGTGATCCAGGGCTGCCTGCTGTTCGTCGGCGTGATCTACGTGATCGTGAACCTGCTGATCGACCTGTGCTATCCCCTCTTCGACCCGCGAGTGACCGCCGAATGAAAAAGCGAATTGCAGCTAACGCGCTGGTGGGCGGCGTGATCGTGGCGGTGATGATCGTCGCGGCGATCATGGGCGCCTTCTGGACGCCGCACGACCCGCTCAAGATCAATTTCGCCGCGCGCCTGAAGCCGCCCGGCGGCGACTTCCTGCTGGGCACCGACGAGTTCGGCCGCGATGAACTGTCGCGCCTGCTGGCCGGCGCATCGAGCAGCGTGTGGATCAGCTTCCTGACTGTCGGCTTCGCCATCGTGGCCGGCACCATCGTCGGCACCCTGACCGGCTTCGTGCGCGGCTGGACCGACCGCATCATCATGGCCTTCAACAATGCCCTGCTGGCCTTTCCGGGCCTGCTGCTGGCGCTGGGCCTGCTGGCGGTGGTCGGCGCCAACAAGTACGGCATCATCCTGGCGCTGGGCCTGGCCTATACGCCGTCGGTGACGCGTATCGTGCGCGGCACGGTGCTGTCGCTGCGCGAAAAGGAGTTCATCGAATCCTCGCGCGTGCTGGGCAACTCCGAGCTCTACACCATGGTGCGCCACGTGCTGCCCAACTGCGTGGCGCCGCTGACCGTGCTGGCGACCTCGATGTTCGGCTGGGTGATCCTGGCCGAAAGCGCGCTGTCGTTCCTGGGCCTGGGCGTGCCGCCGCCCGCGCCCACCTGGGGCAACATGCTGGCCGCCGCCCGCCCGTTCATGGCGCAGGCGTCGTACCTTTCCATTCTTCCTGGCCTGGCCATCGCGCTTGCGCTGCTCGGGATCAACCTGCTGGGCGACGCGGTGCGAGACCGTCTCGATCCCCGCATGAGGGGCGTGCAATGAGCGCACTGGTAACCGTATCGAACCTGTCCCTGACCGTCGGCCGGGGCGGCCGCGAAATCGTCAGCGGCGTGTCCTTCGAGGTGGCGCCGGGCGAAATGGTCGGCATCGTCGGCGAGTCCGGCAGCGGCAAGACCCAGGCGGCGCGCGCCATCATGGGCCTGACGCCTCCGCCGCTGGTGGTGGCCGGCGGCTCGATCCGCTTCGAGGGCGTGGAAGTCACGCAGGCCACCCCGGCCGCGCTGCGCAAGCTGCGAGGGGCGCGCATCGGCATGGTGTTCCAGGAACCCATGACTTCGCTCAACCCGTCCATGCCCATCGGACGCCAACTGGACGAAGGGCTCAAGTTGCACCGCCGCGACCTGTCGACGGCGCAGCGCCGCGAACGCATCCTGGAGATGCTGCGGCGCGTCGGCATCCGCGACCCCAGGGCCGCGGTCGAGGCCTGGCCGCACGAGTTCTCGGGCGGCATGCGCCAGCGCATGATGCTGGCCTCGGTGATGCTGCTGGAGCCGGCGCTGCTGATCGCCGACGAGCCCACCACCGCGCTCGACGCGGTGGTGCAGCGCGACGTGCTGGAATTGATGGTCGACCTGACGCGCGAGCACAACACGGCCGTGCTGATGATCAGCCACGACCTGCCGATGGTGGCGCGCTACACCGAGCGCATGGTGGTGATGCAGCACGGCAAGGTGCTGGAAACCGGCAGCACCGCCGCCATTCTCGAACGGCCACAGCATCCCTACACCCGCAAGCTGCTGGACGCGATGCCGCGCCGCCTGCCGGCGCGTCCGCCGATCCAGGAGGCCCCCATCGTCGAGGTCAGGAGCCTGGTGGTCGACTATGCCGGCCATCAGCGGCTGTTCTCGCGCACCAGCGCCAAGCGCGCGCTCGACGGCATCGACCTGCACGTCAAGCCGCGCGAAGTGGTGGCGGTGGTGGGCGGTTCGGGGTCGGGCAAGACCACGCTGGGCCGCGCCATCGCCGGCCTGCTGGCGCCGACCGCCGGCCAGATCCTGTTCCGCAACCAGCCGGTCAGCCGCCGCTCGCCGGCCTGGCGCGATTACCGCCTGAACTGCCAGATGGTGTTCCAGGACCCGTATTCCTCGCTCGACCCGCGCATGACCATCGGCCAGTTGGTGGGCGAAGGCCTGCGCATGCTGGTCGACATGCCTGCGGCCGACAAGCGCCGGCGCGTGGACGAGGTGCTGGCCGAAGTGGGCCTGGGTTCGGAATATGCCAGGCGTTTTCCGCACGAGTTGTCCGGCGGCCAGCGCCAACGCGTGGCCATCGCCCGGGCGGTGGTGCGGCGGCCGGCCTTCGTCATCGCCGACGAACCGGTGTCGGCGCTGGACGTGACGGTGCGGGCGCAGGTGCTGGACCTGTTCGCCGACCTGCAGGAACGCCATGGTTTCTCGTGCCTGTTCATCAGCCACGACCTGGGCGTGGTGGAGCAGGTGGCCGACCGCGTGGTGGTGATGCGCGAGGGCGGCATCGTCGAGCAGGGCTCGCGCGACGCGGTGTTCGATCAACCGCGCGAGGAATACACCCGCAGCCTGCTGTCGGCCATTCCAGCCCTGGAGTCGACCGAAACTGGCGGCGTGCGCCTGCGCTGGCGTCTGGATCGGTCCGAACCGTCGGCGGCCATGGCCTGAAGGGACGGGTCCGCGCGGGGCGGGGCTTTCCGCTCCGGCGTCGACTTACGCATAAAATACGCGGTTTGGATTTGATTCACGGGAGGGGTCCATGCCGAAAGCGGCGGCGACACAGCCGGGCCTGGTTGACCGTATTGCCCATGATATTCAATCGGGCGTGTACGGACCCGGCGCCTGGCTGAAACAGATCGACCTGCAGGAACGTTACGGCGCCAAGCGCCTGGAGGTGCGGCGGGCGCTCGACCAGTTGACCGCCAAGCGGTTGATTGCGCA
Source organism: Achromobacter sp. 46006 (assembly GCF_059761975.1). NCBI lineage: Bacteria > Pseudomonadati > Pseudomonadota > Betaproteobacteria > Burkholderiales > Alcaligenaceae > Achromobacter > Achromobacter sp. 46006. The sequence goes on along the minus strand of NZ_JCBANN010000053.1, from coordinate 2,368 downwards.
CATCCCCAACCGGGGCTACCACGTCTATACGATGGAGCCGGATCAGCATGCGCAGATCCGCGATATCCGCGTGCTGCTGGAAACCGGCGCCGCGGCCGACCTGATGCCCAACGTCACGGCGACCAAGGTGCGCGCCCTGCGCACGCTGGCCGAGCGCTTCGCCAAGCTGTTGCAGGACGGCACGTTGCTGGAGCAGTACGAGGTCAACCTGGCGTTCCATGCCGCGATGTACGACATGTGCTCGAACCGCGAGCTGGCGGCCCTGATCCATGAAACCCGGGCGCGTGGCCCGGCCGCGCCGGCCAAGGAATGGGTCACGCGTTCGCGCATCGAAATCTCGGCGCGCGAGCATTTCGACATGGTCGAGGCGCTCGAGGCGCGCGACGTCAAACGGCTGCAGAAGATCATCGCCCAGCACGTCGGCCAGGATATTTCCTGACGCGGCGCGCGGCTTGCCTGGCCCGGTAAATGCGGCGGCCTTCCTGCAAAGGAGGCCGCCGCGGTCGTTTTCGGGCGGCTTTCAGGGATACCCCGGATACCGCGGCGGCGACAAGCCTGCATAATGGGCAGCTAATTTTGGCGCCAATATAGTTATGAATCTGGCGCCGCATGCCTCCGGGGGATTTCCATAATGCACCTTCATCCTGTTTCCCGAGCGCTCGCGCTCAGCCTGATCCTGGCCGCCGCGGGCGCGGCCCAGGCCGCTACCCTGACCATCGCCCAGCCGGCCGACATCCGCTCGACCAATCCGGGTGTCAACCGCGACAACACCACCGATGGCGTGGTGCTGAACGTGGTGGAGGGCCTGGTCGGCTACCGCGAGAACGGCACGGTGGCGCCGCTGCTGGCCAAGTCGGTCGATCTGTCGGAAGACGGCCTGACCTACACCTTCAAGCTGCGCCAGGGCGTCAAGTTCCACAACGGCGAGCCGCTGACTTCGGCCGACGTGCTCTGGAGCTGGCAACGCTACATGGATCCGAAGACCGATTGGCGTTGCCGCAGCGATTTCGACGGCCGCAACGGCTTGAAGGTGGTCGACGTGGCCGCGCCCGACGCGCAGACCGTGGTCATGAAGATCGACCGCAAATCGTCGGTGTTTCTCGATTCGATGGCCCGCACCGACTGCGGCATGACGGCGATCCTGAGCAAGGATTCGGTCAACCCCGATGGCTCCTGGAAAGAGCCGGTCGGCACCGGCCCCTACCGATTCAAGGAATGGAAGCGCGGCGAGTACGTAGTGCTGACCGCGTTCAAGGACTACGTCTCGCCGGGCGCTGGCGACAAGCCCGACGGTTATGTGGGCGCCAAGCGGCCGCTGGCCGACGAGGTCAAGTTCCTGGTGGTGCCGGACCCGTCGACCGCCAAGGCCGGCCTGGTGTCGGGCGCGATCGATGCCAGCCAGATCACCATCACGGACGTGGCTGAACTGAAGCACAATCCGGCCGTGTCGGTCATGAGCCCGCACGATGCGACCAAGCACACTTTGCTGTTCCAGACGCAGGACCCGTTGCTCAAGAACGTCAAGCTGCGCCAGGCCATCGCGGCGGCGCTGGATATTCCCCAGGTGGTGGCGGCGGCGTCCGAGGGGTTGGGACAGTTGAACAATTCCGCGGTGTACGCCGGGTCGGCCTATTACCAGGAGGCCGAGAAGCGCACCTACAAATACGATCCGGCGCGCGCGCAGCAACTGTTGAAGGAAGCGGGCTACAAGGGCGAGCCCATTGTGATCTACGCCAACAAGCGCGCGCACGTGCCGAGCTATCAGGTGGCCGTGATCGCGCAGGCGATGATGCAGGCGGTAGGCATCAACGCCAGGATCGAGGTGCTGGAGTGGGCTACGCAACTGGACCGCTATAACACCGGCAAGTACCAGATCAGTTCGTTCACGTTTTCGTCGCGGCTCGATCCGGCGCTGAGTTTCGAGCAGTTCTCGGGTGACAAGTCCAAGCAGCCGCGCAAGGTGTGGGATGACCCCCAGGCGCAGAAGCTGATCAACGAGAGCTTCCTGGAGTCAGACCCGGCGAAGCGGCAGAAGTTGTTTGACCGGCTGCATGCGCTGATGCTGGAGCAGACGCCTTTGCTGGTGCTTTATAACGGGGCGGATGCTTGGGCGACCAATAAGCGGGTGCAGGGGTTCTCGGTTTGGGAGGGGAAGCCGCGGGCCTGGGAGACCAAGGTTGTTGGCAAGTAAGTAGGAGCTTTGTATTGGGCGGGTCTTGTTTATGGGGCCGTCCGGGGCGGTTTTTTTTGCTTGGGGTTCCTGGCTGCGGCGGGGGGGGGGGGGGGTGGGGGGGGTTTTGTTTTTTTTTATACTAGCGGGCGGTGGCGGCGGTCCATTAGTGGGTGGAGTGGGAGGTGGTGTTGGTTG
>NZ_JCBANN010000052.1:0-40171 GCF_059761975.1 Achromobacter sp. 46006 | reverse complement strand
ATATGTAAAAAAAACAACCCCGAACCCCCCCCGCGAACGTCTTTTTGTTTATTCATTCCGCAACTCCCGGCCCTCCAGCCGGACAAGGACACACCACCATGCAGCAAGACCAGAAGCGCGCGGGCGCGGCACCGGAAGGGGGCGCGCTGGAGATCAAATCGCTCCTGGCGCGCTTTCGCAGGGGCTGGTACAGCGTGGCCGCGTTCAGTGTCGCCGCCAACCTGCTGATGCTGGCGCCGTCGCTGTACATGCTGCAGGTCTATGACCGCGTGCTGGCGTCCGGCAACGTCTTCACGCTGGTGATGCTGAGCCTGATGATCGTCGGTTTGCTCGCGCTGATGGGCGCGCTGGATTACGCGCGCAGCGCCGTCATCATCCAGATCGGCGCGCACTTTGACGCGGCGCTGTCCGGGCGCGTGCACGAAGCGGCGTTCCAGCGCGGCCTGGCGGGCATGCCCGCCAATGCGGGGCAGGCGGTCAACGACCTGAACACCGTGCGCCAGTTCCTGACCGGCAGCGCGGTGTTCGCGTTCTTCGACGCGCCGTGGTTTCCGCTGTTCCTGCTGGTGATGTTCCTGTTCCATCCCTGGATGGGCACGCTGGCGTTGGCGGGAACCATCATCCTGGTGGCGCTGGCGTGGCTCAACGAGCAGGTGTCGCGCAAGCTGTTGGCCGAGGCGGGCGGGTTGTCGGTGCGGGCCGGGGTGGAGGCCGAAGGGCAACTGCGCAATGCCGAAGCCATCCAGGCCATGGGCATGCTGGACCGGTTGCGCGCGCGCTGGCAGCGGCTGCATGTGGGCTATGTACGGCGCCAGGGCCTGGCCAGCCAGCGCTCGGCGATGATCGCGAGCCTGTCGAAGACGGTGCGGATGGCGCTGCAATCGCTGGTGCTGGGGTTGGGCGCGTGGCTGGTGCTGCAAAGCCATGTCAGCGCCGGCATGATGATTGCGGGCTCGATCCTGATGGGGCGCGTGCTCAGCCCGATCGATCAGGTGATCGGTGCCTGGCGGCAATGGGCGGGCACGCGGCTGGCGTGGCGGCGCCTGCAGGAACTGCTGACGACGTATCCGAAGCCGTCGACGGGCCTGACGCTGCCCGACCCGACGGGCGCGTTGCGGTTGGAGGGCGTGACGGTGACACCGCCGGGCGCGGCGCAGCCGACGCTGGTGAACGTGTCGTTCGCGCTGGAGCCGGGGCAGGTGCTGGGCGTGGTCGGCCCGTCGGGCGCGGGCAAGTCGACGTTGGCCCGATTGGTGGCGGGTGTGTGGCCGGCCCGCCTGGGCACGGCGCGGCTGGATGGAGCCGACCTGAAGCAATGGGACCGTGCGCGGCTGGGTGAGTGGCTGGGTTATGTGCCGCAGGACGTGGAGTTGTTCTCCGGGACCGTGGCCGAGAACATCGCGCGCTTTCCTGGGCCGGACAGCGATGGCGAGGGGTTGGCCCGGCGGGTGATCGATGCGGCGCGGCTGGCCGGCGCGCACGACATGATCCTGGCCCTGCCGCGCGGGTATGACACGCCGCTGGGCGCCGGAGGCCAGGGATTGTCGGGCGGGCAGCGCCAGCGCATCGCGCTGGCCCGAGCGTTGTTCGGCACCCCGCGCCTGGTGGTGCTGGATGAACCCAACGCCAGCCTGGACGACGCGGGCGAGCAGGCCTTGCTCGATGCGTTGGGCCGGCTGCGCGAGATCGGCGCGACGGTGGTGCTGGTGACGCACCGGCCTAAGGTGCTGGCGGCGACCACGCACTTGCTGTTGCTGCGCGATGGCCGCGCGCAGCGCTTCGGCGCCACCCATGACGTGTTGCGGCCGGGGCCCGAGGGGGCGCCCGGGGCGAGGCCATCACCGCCAACGGCATCCGCCGAGCCGGGCGGCCGTGCGGCGACGATGGCCGGCGCGACGGAGGCGTCAGCGTCCGGCGTGGCCGGCTCGCCGGCACAGACGCGCCCGGGCGGGTCAGCGGCGCAGGTCTATCCGTTGGCCGGTGGCGCGTTTGCGGGGCGAATCTTCGGAGGCAAGGCATGACGGGGCGCGCCGCGGGCAATCGGGTGGTGGTGTTGCGGCCCGAGCTGAACAAGGGCGATGCGGGCGCGGTCGATACCGAAGACCATGGCGGCTGGTCGGCCCGCTTCGGCTGGTGGGTGCTGGCGCTGGGCTTTGGCGGTTTCCTGGCGTGGGCGGCATGGGCCCCGCTGGACAACGGCGTGGCGATGCCCGGCATCGTGGTCGTGACCGGCGAGCGGCAGGCGGTGGACAGCATCGAGGGCGGCGTGGTGAGCGCCTTGCTGGTGACCGAAGGCGACCAGGTCCGGGCCGGCCAGGCGCTGGTGCGGCTGGACGACACCCGGGTGCGTGGCGAGGCGCAAAGCCTGCGCGCGCAGCAGGCAGCGGTCATGGCCCGCGAAGCGCGCCTGCTGGCCGAGCGCGATGGCCGCGATGATCTTGCGCCGCCCGATGCCCAAGCGAACGCCGAAGCGGCCGCCGCCTACGCGATGGAGCGCCAACTGTTCGCCAGCCGGCGGGCGACGCTGGCGGGCGAGCTGGCTGGCATCGACGCGACGCTGGCCGGCAGCCGGGCCCTGGCCGCCGGCCTGGAATCGACCTTGGCGCACAAGCGCACGCAACGCACCCTGTTGCGGGAACAGGTCGGCAACCTGCGCGATCTGGCGCGCGAAGGCTACGTGCCGCGCAACCGGGTGCTGGACCTGGAGCGCAGCCTGGCGCAACTGGACGGTGACATGGCCTCGGACATGGGCGCGCTGGGCCAGACCCGCCAGCAGATCGCGGAACTGGCGCTGCGCGGCCAGCAACGCCGCGACGCATTCCAGCGCGAGGTGCGCACCGATCTGGCGGAGACCCGCGTGCAGCGCGAACAGTTGACGCAGAAACTGGCGGCGGCGGAATTCGATCTGGCGCACAGCGAGATCCGCGCCCCGGTCAGCGGCACCGTGGTGGCGCTGACCGCGCACACGGTGGGCGGCGTGGTGCAGCCGGGTTCGCGCCTGATGGAGATCGTGCCCGAGGACGTGCCGCTGGTGGTCGAGGGGCGCTTGCCGGTGGAGTCCATCGACAAGGTGCGCACAGGCCTGCCGGTCGAGCTGATGTTCACCGCCTTTGATGCCAGCCGCACGCCACGACTGGAAGGCACCGTGACGTTGGTGTCGGCGGACCGGTTCGATGATGACCGCAACGGTCGTCCCTACTATCGCCTGCGCGCCGATGTGGCGCCGGGTCAGTTGCGCCGCATTGGCGATGCGCCGCTGCGCGCCGGCATGCCGGTGGAGGTGTTCGTGCGCACGGGCGAGCGCTCGCTGCTGAATTATCTGTTCAAGCCCTTGCTCGACCGTGCGCGGCTGGCGTGGGGGGACGCATGAATCGTTGGCGGGGCGGGCGCGCGGCGGCGTGGATGTTGGTGGGGGCGCTGTTGCTGCCCGCGTTGGGGGCGGCGCAGGCGCTGGATTTTCAGCAGGCGTACACGATGGCGCTGGCGTCCGATCCCACCTGGCAGGCCGCGCAGGCCCGCGAGCGGGCCGATGCGCAGGAAGAGGCGCTGGGGCGTGGCGGCTTGCTGCCGATCCTGAGCTACCACTACAGCGGCGCCCGCAACGATACGTCGTCGCGCCAGGAGACGCGGTTTGGCGCACTGGAGCAACGGTCGCGCTATGCCAGCTCCGCCTCTGGCTTCACGTTGAGCCAGCCGTTGTTCGACGCGGCGGCCTTTGCGCAGTACCGGGCCGGGCGCGAGCGCGCCGAGGCGGGGGGATTGACGTTGCAGCGCGCCCGCCAGGCGCTGGCGGTGCGCGTGCTGCAGGCGTATACCGCCGTGCTCTACGCGCAGCAAGCCTTGGCATTGACGCAGTCGCAGGGCCGTTCATTGCAGGAGGACGCGCGCCGCAGCGAACGCTTCGTGGCGGCGGGCCAGGGCACGCGCACGGATCAGTTGGAGATCGAGGCGCGCGCCCGCGTGGTGCAGGCGCAGGAGATCGAGGCGCGGGACAAGTTGCGCGATGCGCGCAATGCGCTGGCCGCGATTGTCGGCCGGGCGCTGGCCGAGCAACCGCTGGCTCCCTTGCGGGCCGCCGCGCTGGCCGGGCTGGCCGTGGAGGGGCGCGACCTGCCGGCGTGGCGCGAGCTGGCGCTGGCAAGCAACCCCGAATTGCTGGCGCAGCGGCACTTGCTGGAAGCCAGCCGCCAGCGCTACGAGGCCGCCCGCGCGGGACATCTGCCGACGGCCAGGCTGGTGGCCCGCAAGCAGTTGACGCATTCCAATGGCGAGAACCAGATCGGGCAACGTTATGACACCGGTTCGGTGGGCATCGAGGTCAGCATTCCGCTGTATTCCGGCGGGCGCACGTCGGCGGCCAGCGGCCAGGCGCTGGCCGAGCTGGAAGAAGCGCAGCACAAGCTCGATGCCGCCACGTGGGCGTTGCTGGATGACCTGACGCGGCAGTTCCATACCTTTGCCAGCAGCCGCGCACGCATCGCGGCCTACCGGCAGGCCGCCGAGGCCGCCGCATTGCGCGTGCAGGCCACGCGGCGCAGCGTGCTGGGCGGCGAGCGCACCAACCTGGACGTGCTGGACGCGGAGCGCCAGCGCTTCGAGGCGCTGCGCGAACTGGACCGCGCGCGCTACGACAACCTGTTGGCGTGGCTGACGCTGCGCTGGCAGGCGGGGGTGCTGGACGATGAAGACGTGGCGCGCATCGGCGCGCTGTTCGCGGCGGGCTGATCCCGCGTTTGAACGGAAGCCGCGGCCGAGAAGGCCCCCGCGACCGCGCGACAGGTCGCGGCGGCTTGGCGTGGCGCGGTTCGTCATTCGCCGTGCCCGCCTTCCTGGCCGCTTACGCTGGCTGACAGGCGCAAGCGGCCGGCTCACTTCACGGGCGGCAACGGCAACAGCCGCCCCGCGATCTGGTCCATGGCCGTTTCCAGCTGCGCCGCCAGCGCCTGAGCGGCCGGCGACAGCGAGCGGTCGCGCCGATGCAGCAGGCCGATGGCGCGGCGCGCCGAGGCGTCGCACAGCGCCGCCGCGCGCAGTCCCGACAGGTTCAATTCCGGCAGCGCCAGGCGCGGCAGCACGCTCACGCCCAGGCCCTGGCGCACCATGCCGGCGGCGGTGCCCATGTTGGTCACGTCATAGCGCAGCGCGGTGGCGGGCGAGCCGGTTTCCTCGCGCACCGCGCGGTCGAACTGCTGGCGCGCGTTCGAGCCTTGCGACAGCAGGATCAGGTCATAGCGCAGCACGTCGCGCCAGTGCAGCGGGCCGCGCTTTTTCTCCAGGGCATGGCCGGCCGGGTAGATGGCGCAGAAGCAATCCTGTGCCAGCGGCGCGAACGACAGGTCCGGCGTCGGCTCGGCCAGCGTGCCAACGGCGAACTCGATCTGGTTGGTGCGCAGCATGGCCACCAGTTCGTCGTTGTGGGCCTCGACCACGCGCACCTTCAGCGCCGGATGCAGTTGGCGCAGCGCGCCGACCGCCACGGGCAGCAGCGCCAGCGCGGTCGAGGGCAGGGCGCCCAGGGTGACGTTGCCGCGCCGCACCGCCGCCAGGTCGGCCAGGCTGCGATAGGCTTCCTCCAGGTCGGCGATGGGCCGCTGCGCGCGGGCATGGAAGTCCTGCCCGGCCGAGGTCAGGCTGATGCTGCGGGTGGTGCGTTCGAACAGGCGCAGGCCCAGCACGTCCTCCAGGTCCTGGATCAGCGCGGTGAACGAGGGCTGCGTCACGCCGAGCTGACTGGCGGCGTGGGTGAACGAGCCGGTGTCGACCGCCAGCAGGAAGGCCTTGAGCGACCGGTACTTGATATTCATAGCCATAGACTAAGAATATAAGAAAAATATCGAATTGTGCCTAATAGTCGACCGGCCGATGATGCGTCTACCGAGACCTCTGGATTGCCCCGACCTTATGCAAGCATCGAGCCCAAAGCCCTTCCGGTTGGGCGCCGAATGGCGCCACGGCCAGGACGGCGACGCCGTCATCACCTCCATCAATCCCGCCGACGGCAGCGTGGCCGGCATCGTCACGCGCGCCTTGCCGCGCGACGTGGATGCCGCCGTCGCCATCGCCTGGGACGCGTTCCAGCGCCAGCCGTGGCGCAAGCTGCGCCCCGACCAGCGCGCCGCCACGCTGTACGAGATCGGTCGTCGCCTGGCCGCCGAACGCGAGCCGCTGGCGCGGCTGCAGATGATCGACAGCGGCAAGCCGTGGAAGGAATGCCTGCACATGGTCGACAGCGCGGCCGGGCATTTCCGCTACTACGCCGCGGTGTGCGAGACCTGGCAGAACGAGATGACCTCGCCGCGCGGCGAGTATTTTTCGATGGCGCTGGCCGAGCCGTTCGGCGTGATCGCGGCCATCACGCCGTGGAACTCGCCCATCATGAACGAGGCGCAGAAGGCCGCGCCGGCGCTGGCGGCCGGCAACGCGGTGCTGCTAAAACCGTCCGAGGAAACCCCCCAGTTGGCGCTGGAGCTGGCGCGCATCTGTGCCGAGGCCGGCCTGCCCGAAGGGCTGCTGACGGTGCTGCCGGGCCACGGCGAAGACGTCGGCGCCGCGCTGGTCAAGCATCCCGGCGTGCGCATGGTGTCGTTCACCGGCGGCACCGAGACTGGCCGGGCCATCGGCGGCATCGCCGGGCAGCGCCTGATTCCCGTGGGCCTGGAACTGGGCGGCAAGTCGCCGCACATCGTTTTCGATGATGCCGACCTGGACCGCGCCGTGGCCGGCGTGGTGTCGGGTATCTTCGGCTCGGCCGGGCAAAGCTGCGTGGCCGGTTCGCGCCTGTTCGTGCAGAAGTCCATCTATGGCCGCTTCATGGAGGCGCTGGTGGAACGCACGCGCCAGGTGCGCGTGGGCCTGCCCGATGATCCAGCCACGCAGATGGGGCCGCTGGTGTCGCGCGCGCATCGCGACAAGGTCGCCGGCTATGTCGACATCGGCCGCGCCGAAGGCGGCCGCGTGCTGGTCGGCGGCGCCGCGCCGGATCGCGCCGAGCTGGCCAACGGCTGGTTCTACCTGCCCACGGTGATAGACGGCCTTGGCAATGGCGCGCGCGTCTGCCAGGAGGAGATCTTCGGGCCGGTGCTGGTGGCGCTGCCGTTCGAGGACGAGGAGGACGTGATCGAGCAGGCCAACGACACGCCCTTCGGCCTGGCCGCCGGCATGTGGACCGGCGACTACGCCCGCGCCTGGCGCGTGGCGCGCGAGATCGAGGCGGGCTCCATCTGGATCAACACCTACAAGCAATCGCATATCGCCACGCCGTTCGGCGGCTTCAAGGCCAGCGGCATCGGCCGCGAGAAGGGCCTGCATGGCCTGCGCCTCTACAGCCAGGTCAAGAGCCTGTACTGGGGCATGCACAATCAACCGATGGGACTGTGAATCACATGACGACCGACAAGAAAAGCGCGGCGCTGCCGCTGGCCGATGCCCGCATCCTGATCGCCGGCGCCGCCAGCCTGGTGGGCTCGCACACTGCCGACGCGCTGCTGGCCGCCGGCGTGCGCGAGGTGATCCTGCTGGACAACTTCGCCTTTGGCACGCCCGAGGCCATCGCCCACCTGCAAGACAATCCGCGCGTGAAAGTGGTGCGCGGCGACCTGATGCGCCTGCCCGACCTGCTGGCCGCGACCGAAGGCGTGGATGGCGTGCTGCACCTGGCCGCCTACATGACGCTGGGCTTCGCGCAGACGCCGTGGCAAGCGGTGGACGTGAACATCCGCGGCGCGCAGAACATGCTGGAAGCGTGCCGCGCCAACAAGGTGAAGAAGTTCGTGTTCGCCTCGTCCAACGCGGTCTATGGCTACGGCAGCGGCATCGCGGGCGCGCTGGTCGAGAACGGCCCGTTCCATTCCGTCGGCGCGCCGCCCGCGGCGATCCTGTACGGCGCTTCCAAGATCATGGGCGAACAGCTGTGCCGCCAGTACTTCCAGAAGTGCGGGCTGGACTATGTGGTGTTGCGCTATTCCACCGTGTATGGCGAGCGCCAGCACTACCGCGCCGCGAATTCGCTATACATCATGGAGACCTATGACCGCGTGCGTCAGGGCGAGCGTCCCGTGCTGCCCGGCGACGGCACCGACACCAAGCACTTCGTGCATGTCTCGGACGTGGCGCGCGCCAACGTCGCCGCGTTCCAGAGCGACGCTACCGATGTCGCGGTGAACGTGTCCGGCCCGGCGCCCATCACCACCGGTGAACTGGTGCGGCTGGTGCTCGACTACTGCAAGAGCGACCTGGAACCGGAGATCCGGCCGGACCCTCCGGGCACCGTGCGCCTGACCTCGGGCGGCGCTTTCCATATCCCGCACGATCTGGCGGGACAACAGATCGGCTGGCAGCCGCAAGTGGGCATGGCCGAAGGCGTGACGCGCCTGCTGGCGTGGCGCGAGGCGCAGGAAGGGGGGAAGGTCGGTTAGGGAACAGTTTGACCCGGGGCGGCCGTCGCAGCCGTCCCGCGTGACCGGCCGGCATTTCCGGCCAGTCACAACGCATAACAACAGCACTACCCAAACAGGAGACAACCATGTTCTTTTCACGCAAGGCGGCCGCTCGCGCCGCGCTGTCCGTGGCCGCGCTGTGCGCCGCATGGCCGGCCTGGGCCTGGCCCGACCATCCCATCGAACTGGTGGTGGGCTTCGCGCCCGGCGGCGGCACCGACCTGACGGCGCGTTCGCTGGCGGTGTTCCTGGAAAAGGAGCTGGGCACCACCATCGTGGTGCAGAACAAGCCGGGAGCGTCCAGCGCCATCGCGCTGTCGTACGTGGCGCGCGCCAAGCCCGACGGCTATACGCTGGCGATGACCAACATGCCCGGGCTGGTGTCGCTGCCGATCGAACGCAAGGCCGGCTTCACCACGGCCGACTTCACCTACCTGGCCAACCTGGTGCGCGATCCCAGTGCCTTCAGCGTCGCCGCCGACAGTCCGTACCAGACGCTGGACGCCTTGATCAAGGCGGCGCGCGAGAAGCCGGGTTCGATCAGCTATGGCTCGACCGGCGTGGGCACCGATGATCACCTGGCGCTGGTGCTGTTCCAGAACCTGACGGGCACCAGGCTCAACCACGTGCCCTACAACGGCGCGGGGCCGCTGCGCAGCTCGGTGCTGGGCGGGCACACCGTGATCGGCGGCCTGAACCTGGGCGAAGTCATGCCCTACCACGGCAAGAACATGCGCGTGCTGGCCCAGGCCAGCGAGACGCGCTCGCCGCTGGGGCCGGACGTGCCGACCTTCAAGGAACTGGGCGTGAACCTGGTGTTCGCCTCCGAGCGCGGCATTGTCGCGCCCAAGGGCTTGCCGGCGGATGTCGCCGAGAAGCTGCGCCAGGCGTTGGGCAAGGTCGCCGCGAATCCGGAGTTCCAGGCGCAGATGAAGCAGCAGTTCACCGAGATGGATTACCTGGATGGGCCGCAGTGGCAGGAACGCCTGAAGCAGGATGATGGGCGGCTGCGGAAGATCTGGGCGAGCACGCCCTGGGTGGAGTAGCGCGTCAGATGGGGTCTCCGCGATTGCGGCGACATGCTCCGGATCGCGGGACGCGGGCCCGTGTCTGAGAACTGGTCTGAATTGCGGCTTTTTTTTACTGTAAATCGCGGCTCAACCGTTTATGTCTATAGACGGTCGCCCGCGTGCCTGCGGGCGGCTATTGATGATCCGTGATCAGGAGCCGCATCATGCCTACGCCTACGCTTGCCCCCGTCACCGTTTATGGCACTTGGCCGCCCGAGCCGCCGAGTTGGGGCGGTGGATTAGGGTCTGGGCTGTGGGACGGCATCGGCTGGTCTTACTTCTCGACGCCCCGGATCGTTCCCGCGTGGTACATCGCGCAGATTCTCAACCAAAAGGAAGCGTATTACTTTTCGCACTACAGCCAGGAATCGAGGTATTACCACGATCCGAAGACGACGCGCGGGATGGTGGAACCGTTGGTCAATGCGCTTATTCCGGAGACGGGAAAAGTGTTGGGGTACATGCAAGACTTGCTGAAAAGCAGTCTGGACGAGTCCTCCTTCAAGATTCTCAAGGCGATGGCGCGTACCCATGCTTACTTTATGCAGAGCGTCTTCAGTTGGAGCGCAATCCAAAAAGACATCGCTTCTGGCACGGATCCCAAAGTTGCAGTGGGCTCGGAGGTGGCATCCGTAGCGGTCAGCGCGATGATCGCCGGTGCGCTGGCCGGATTGGCCGGTGCGCTCATTGCTATCGAGGGGCCCGCCGCCGTTGCGACCATTGCCATCAACATCGGCGTTTCGACGCTGTTGGATACGCTTGGACTGAAAGGGGAGGCCGCCAAGCTCATCAACGATGCCCTTGCTGGTGCCGAAAAGCATATATCGGCCGCAGGGGAGACCCCCACGGCGACAACGCCATCACCTGATGAAGGCGATCATCAGGCACCTCCAGCAAACGTTGAGGCTGGCTCGCCGGCGCAAGGCGAGGTACCGCCTTTTAATGATGACGTTACGATTTTTTCCGACTACCAGCTTTATTTGGCTATGAAGGAAATAGGCGCGCATCCGGATGACTATCCAGATGCTGCGGCGATCCTGCCCGCAATTCTTGCGGACGTCGCAGACAGGATTGTGAGTGGCGATGACCCAGGTATTGAGGCCAACGGTAATGGTTCAGTCCTGCGGACGCCGCCAGAGATTGTGCACTATGCCGACATCGAGCCGGAGAATGGCGTGAAGTCATTCGTGGGGGAGGATGGGAAGTCTTATCTGTTCATCGGCGACGACACTCCGAGCGAAATGGCGGGCGGCGATGCAATCAACTGGTTCATGCCGGGAAACGACGATGAATGGTCCAACAAGGTTGTCGGCAATCCGGATGGCTACAACGTGCTGGACTTCTCCTTAAGTGAATGGGGTGTCGATATCACTGTGAATGGCAACGATCGCATGGACAAGTGGATAGCGGATCGGGCCAACGCGCTTGGGCTGAAGAACTATGAAATCAATCACCATTTCCTCACCCATGAGAACGCCCTTGGGAAACTCCGTGGGTACGCACCTGTGGCGTTGAAATCCGGTTCTATGAGCTCATGGAGCGAGGAGGAATATCGCAATATCGACTATGTCATCGGCAGTGACCATGACGACATTTTTGTCGGCGATGTACTTGGAGGAATGACTTTCACTGGCCGTGGCGGCAACGACACCTTCGTCGTGCACGGCGGCGGCAATCGCATCGTCTTCAACGATGGCGATTTCGCAGACCCCGGCACCGGGGAAATTACGACAAAGTTCATCCACGGGCTGACCACGGCTCGCGAAGCGCGCGATTTCAACCTCAAACACTACCAACCCGCTTATATGGGGGGATTTGGGGGGCTGCGGATCGAGCCGGATGTGTTGGATTTTTCAAATCTGGATGGCGATCTGAGTACCGCAGGGCATCAGGCCATGCGGTTCATCGGAACTGGCAAGTTCACCGGGCATGCTGGAGAACTTCGATATGTGACCGAGGACCATCACGGAATTGAATGGCCCGTTACTCACCATGACGATAGCGGTTGGTGGTGGGCATCCACCGTGCGATTGGAGGGAGACAGGACCGGAGACGGAACCGCGGACTTATTCATTGAGTATACAAACTACACCGATCCTTCCACGCCGTATGGATGGATGATAGCTGGGGTGGTCGGCGCCAATTACCCCTATCTCGATGGTGACAATCTGTTCTTCGGTTAAACGGAGATATATGGGATGCACGGGTTCTGGAGATAGTGATGCGTTCGGGTTTTACATACACCGGCTTGTTCGAGACCAAGGAAGACGGCACGACAATCTACTATTACGGTAGACGGGATGGTCATGCGCTCGGATACCACGTGGACGAGGCCGCCATGCGTTCCATCCGGCGGTTGTACGCGGAGTTATTCGCGGCTTCGGTCTTTGGCATCTCTCCTGCGTTCACCGCGGGGTATCGCTGGACGGCGCTGCTGCTTGCAGCAGTGGCGGCCGCTTTCTTTTATGTTCGGCACGACAGGTTCATCAAGACACTGCCGGTTTCGCTCTATCCACGGCCCCCGTTCAGGAAACGGGTGATGTTGATCGGCAGAAGCATGTCTTATGCCCTGATCGTGCCTAACATCTTTCTGCTGCCCGCTGTCGCCGCCCTGGCATTTTCAAAGCTTGATGGCGCATCCCGATTGAGCCCGGCCCTGATATGGTCGGTCGTCATCGTCGCGTTTGCGGCGTGGGCAGTAAATTTCGCCTTCCTGTTTGCCAAGATCAAGGCGCGGGTCGGCTGGCGCGGGAGATAGTCGTGCCACGACCGTGAAGCCAATACTGTCGTGGACAGTGTTGGCCGTTTCTGTCTTTGGATGGCTGTTCAGCGCCGCCATGTTATCCATCGAGGTCACGATGTCGGGACGCTTTCCCCTCACTCCAACGGCAACGTCAACACCCCCTGCGGCGCCGGTCGCATCATCACGCGCCGGTACCACGCCGAGAGCGCCGGGGTGTCCGGCCGCTCGATCGGCAGCGCCAGCCAGCGGTGCGCCGAGCACACCAGGGCGATGTCGCCCATGGTGAGGTGGCGGCCGGCGATGAACTCGCGGCCTTGCAGCGCCTGGTCCAGAATCTGGGCGCGGGCATTGCTGCGCTTGACCGACAGGTCAATGGCGGCGTGGTCGCGCTTGGCTTCCGGCGTGCGGACCAGGCCCAGGAAGGCCGGGCCCATGGCGCCCTGCCATTCGGTGGTCTGCCAGTCCATCCAGCGGTCGGCGTCGGCGCGCAGGCAGACGTCCTCGGGCCACAGGGTGCCGGCGCCGTAGCGGGCGGCCAGGTAGCGCACGATGGCGTTCGATTCCCACAGCACGAAACCGCCGTCGTCGATGGCGGGCACGGTGCGGTTGGGGTTGATTTTGGCGTACTCGGGCGTGTCGACCACGCCGAACGGGCCGCCGGCCTCGATGAAGGTGTGCGGCAGCGCCAGTTCGCGCACGGCCAGCATCACTTTCTGCACATTGACGGACGTCAGCCGTCCCCAGATCTTCAACATAACCGGTCCTTGTAAGGGTCAGACGGGCGGCAACTGCCGCCGCGCAAAGCCGCTGTCGCGCCCGAAGCGCGTCCAGTTGAAAGCGGGCCCCGGGTCGGTCTTGCGGCCCGGCGCGATGTGTTCGTGGCCCCAGGCGGCCGCCAGCGGGTAGCGTGCGCGCAGCACCGGCGTCAGCCGGCGCAGGGCAAGGTACTGTTCGTCAGTGTAGGGCAGGGTGTCGGTGCCTTCCAGCTCGATGCCAATGGAGAAGTCGTTGCAGCGCTCGCGTCCGGCGAAGCGCGACACGCCGGCATGCCAGGCGCGCGCGTCGGTGGAGACGAACTGCACGATGCGGCCGTCGCGGCGGATGAAGAAATGCGCCGATACCCGCAGGCCGCGCAGGCGTTCCAGCCACGGATGCGAGCCGTAGTCCAGCGTGTTCAGGAACAGGCCGGCCACCTCGGGGCCGCCGAATTGGCCGGGCGGCAGGCTGATGTTGTGCAGCACCAGCAGCGACACCTGGGCGCCGTGGGGACGCGCGTCGCAATTGGGGGAGGGCAGTCGGGAAACGCCCGGGGCCGGCGCCAGCCAGCCGTGTCGATCCAGAAGCAGAGGCATGGGACGAAAGCAGGTTGGTATCCAACATGCATTATGCCGCGTGTGTAAAAAAGGGGGCGAATGCGGGGCGCGGGCCCTCCGGGGGGCGGCGCTGTCGTGCGCGCTGTGGTGGGCGAGCTTCCCGTGGCGGGTTAGCGGGCTGGGCTGGCGGCTGGCCGGTAAATGCGGGCCGGCCAGTCGTTCAGACCAGCCTTTTATTTCGGCGCCGGTCCCAGCCGGGCGTGTTCCTGGCTGCACCAAGTCCGGCCACCTTGCAGCAAGGCTTCGGAACGCGGCAGGTGGATGCCGCAGTGGGCGCAGCGGACCATGGCCTCGGGCGCGCCAGCGGCGGGCGGGCTGGCCGTGCCACGCGGCTTGGCGCCCGTTGGAGGTTCCTGGCGGGCGGCGGCCATGCGGCCGGCGATGCGCGCCACGAACAGCACGCCGATGATGATGACGATCCAGAACAGCAGTTTGCCCACGTCAGCCTCGATGCAGAATGACTTCCAGCACGAACCGGCTGCCGGTGTAGGCCAGGATCAGGAATCCGAACCCCGTCAGGGTCCAGCGCAGGGCGACGCGGCCGCGCCAGCCCCAGATGTGGCGGCCGGCGAGCAGCACGCCGAAGGTCAGCCAGGACAAGAGGGTGAAGACGGTCTTGTGGTCGAACGGCAGGATCTGGCCGGTGAGCTTCATGGATGCGATCGAGCCGGAACCCACGGCCAGCGTCAGCACCACGAAGCCGATCCAGATGATGCGGAAGAGCAGTTGTTCCTGCACCAGCAGCGGCGGCTGCGAGTCCAGCACGCGGCCGATGATGCTGCGCTCGGCGGGGGCGTCCAGGGGGCGGTGCAGGTGGCGGTCCAGCAGCGCCATCAGCATGGCGTGCAGGGCGGCGATGGTGATCAGGCCGTAGGCGGCCAGGGCGATCAGCAGGTGCACGCGCAGCCAGGCGTTGTTGGCGTGGGGCACGAACTGTCCTTGGGGAAACAGGGCGGCCAGGCCGCTGGCCAGGGTGGCGGCGGGCAGCAGCAGCAGTTGCAGGCCGTCGATGCGCACCACCAGGCTTTCGAGCCAGAAGACCACCATGCCGAGCCAGACGGCGGCCGACAGGGCCAGCGCCCAGCCGATGAACAGGTGCGGGGCTCCCAGCATGGATTGCTGCAGCCCGATTCCATGGAGAACCAGGGCGCCCAGCAGGCACAGCCGGGCGACCTTGCCCGTCTGTTCGACTTCGCCGGCGCCGGCCAGGCGGATCCAGAGGGACCCTCCCAGCACGGCGTACGCCAAGGCGGCCGCTGTGTGAAATACAATGCCTAGTGACATAGAAACCGTTGTCTGGATGGGGCCTGGGGGCGCATGCCGCCCGACAGTGCGCAATCCGCGCCTGCGGCCACCGTTCAATCAACTAGTTTAAGCGGAAACGCCTCTCATGCTCGATAACCTAACTCAACGCCTGTCGCGCGTCGTCAAGACGCTGCGCGGCGAAGCCCGCCTGACCGAGGCCAACACCCAGGAAATGCTGCGCGAAGTGCGCATGGCGCTGCTGGAGGCCGACGTGGCGCTGCCCGTGGTGCGCGATTTCGTGGCCCGGGTCAAGGAAAAGGCGCTGGGCGAAGAAGTCGCCAGCAGCCTCAGCCCCGGCCAGGCCCTGGTCGGCGTGGTCCACAAGGAACTGACCGCCCTCATGGGCGGAGACCTGGGCGCCGATTCCGGCGAACTGTCGCTGGCGGTGCAGCCGCCCGCCGTCATCCTGATGGCCGGCCTGCAGGGCGCGGGCAAGACCACCACCACCGGCAAGCTGGCCCGCTGGCTGAGCGAAGGCCAGCACACCCAGCACGGCCGCAAGACCGGCAAGAAGAAGGTGCTGGTGGTGTCCGCCGACGTCTACCGTCCGGCCGCCATCGACCAGTTGAAGAGCGTGGCGGCGCAGGTCGGCGTCGATTTCCTGCCGAGTGATCCCAGCCAGAAGCCCGAGGACATCGCCCGCAACGCGGTCGATCATGCCCGTCGCCACCACTACGACGTGCTGATCCTGGACACGGCCGGCCGCCTGGGCATCGACGAAGCCATGATGCGCGAGATCCGCGCGCTGCATGACCTGGTCAAGCCGGTCGAAACGCTGTTCGTGGTTGACGCCATGCAGGGCCAGGACGCGGTCAACACCGCCCGCGCCTTCGCCGAGGCGCTGCCGCTGACCGGTGTGGTGCTGACCAAGCTGGACGGCGACGCCCGCGGCGGCGCGGCCCTGTCGGTGCGCCACGTCACCGGCAAGCCGCTCAAGTTCGTCGGCGTCTCGGAAAAGCTCGACGGCCTGGAGCCGTTCTACCCCGAGCGCATGGCGCAGCGCGTGCTGGGCATGGGCGACATCGTCTCGCTGGTCGAGCAGGCCCAGAAGAACATCGACATCGCCGAAGCCCAGAAGCTGGCGGCCAAGATCAAGTCGGGCAACAAGTTCGACCTGAACGACTTCCGCGACCAGCTTGGCCAGGTCAAGAAGCTGGGCGACATGGGCTCGCTGCTGGAAAAGCTGCCGGCCCAGTTCCAGCAGGCCGCCGGCCAGCTGCAGGGCGGCCAGGCGGAAAAGCAACTGCGCCGCACCGAGGGCATCCTCAATTCCATGACGGCGGCCGAGCGCGCCAAGCCGGAACTCATCAAGGCCTCGCGCAAGCGCCGCATCGCGGCCGGTTCGGGCGTGCCGGTGCAGGAAGTCAACCGCCTGCTGGCCCAATTCGAGCAGATGCAGGGCATGATGAAGCAGATGAAGAAGGGCGGCATGGCCAAGATGATGCGCGCCATGGGCGGCATGAAGGGCATGGGCCGCTTCATGAAAGGCTGACCGGCGCGGCGGTGCCCGGCGGCGGGGGCGGTCCCTCGGGGCTGCCGCTGACTGCCGGCGCTTGTCCCCGGGATTTCCACCAAAAAAATGGCCAGGCGTTGCGCCTGGCCAAATCATCGCGGCAGGCAGGGGGTTCTGCGCCGCGACACGGGCCCGCAAGGGCCCATTCTGTTTCGTGGCCTTACGACAGGGGCGGGATGCGCAGCACCTGGCCCGGGTAGATCTTGTCGGGGCTGGTCAGCATCGGCTTGTTGGCCTCGAAGATCAGGGTGTTCTTGGCGCCCTGGCCCTTGCCGTATTGCGCCTCGGCGATCTTCCACAGGTTGTCGCCCTTCTGCACCGTGTACATCTTGGCCTCGGGCGCGGCCTGCTTGACCTTCAACTGGTTGTCCACCGCGGCCACGCCGACGGTGTTGCCTAGCGCCAGCGCGATCTTCTCGGCGGCCTCGGTGTTGGCGGCCTCGCCGGTGACGGTGACCTTGTCGCCTTCCACCGAGATCTGCAGGCCATCGGCGTTCAGGCCGTGCTTGTCGAGTTCCTTCTTCAGTTCATCGGGCGTCGCCGCCTTGGCTTCGCTGGCACCGAAGAGTTTTTCTCCAACGTCCTTGATGAAATTGAGCAGACCCATCGTGTTTCCTTTGTCTATGTAGCGGTGAGAGAAAGAGCGATGCGTGTCAGGGCGCGCGGCCCGCGGATATCCTGCGCACGGTGCCGACGATGGTGTCGCCCTGGAACCCCAGCACAACGATTATGACCCTTATGGCCCATGCCGTTGCCGCCAGGCGAGGGGTTAACGTGTAACAGGTTGCTAGTCCGCCGTCAGATTGATGAAAAAAGGCTGCATTGCTGCAGCCCTTTTTGCGATATTCGATCTTTCGCAGGGGGGAGGCGTAATGCCGCTTCAACCCCCGCCCACCGCCACCACGATCTCGATCTGGTCGCCATCGGCCAGCGCGGTCTGTGCGTGCTGGCTCTTGGGCACGATTTCGCCGTTGCGTTCCACCGCCACGCGCTTGCCGGCATAGCCCAGCGTTTCAAGCAGTTCGTTCACCGTGGTGTCGAGCGGAAATTCACGGGCGTCGCCGTTCAGGGTGATGTGCATGGGTCGGTCTCCTCAGCGTTTGGCGTAGGCGTCGGTGGCGGCGATCAGGCGCGCCAGCGTGCCGGGTTCGTCGAAGGCGTGGCCCGCGTCGGGCACGATGTGGAATTCGGCCTCGGGCCAGGCGCGATGCAGGTCCCAGGCGCTGCGCGCGGGCGTGCAGACATCGTAGCGGCCCTGCACGATGGTGCCGGGGATGCCGCGCAGCTTGTGGGCGTCGCGGATCAACTGGCCTTCTTCCATGAAGCCGGCGTTGACGAAATAATGGTTTTCGATGCGGGCGAAGGCCAGCGCGGCGCGGTCGGCGGCGTGGCTCTGCTGGTGGCGCGGGCTGGGCAGCAGCGTGATGGTGCTGTCTTCCCATTTGCTCCAGGCCTTGGCGGCGCGCAGTTGCTCGGCGGGATCATCGCCCGTCAGGCGCTTGTGGTAGGCCGCCACCAGGTCGCCGCGCTCGGCTTCGGGGATGGGGGCCAGGTACTCTTCCCAGCGATCGGGGAACAGCCACGACGCGCCTTCCTGGTAGAACCATTGCACCTCGGCGCGGCGCAGCGTGAAGATGCCGCGCACCACCAGTTCGCTGACGTGCTGCGGATGCGTTTCGGCATAGGCCAGCGCCAGCGTCGAGCCCCACGAGCCACCGAACACCAGCCACTGGTCGGCGCCCATGACTTCGGTGCGCAGGCGCTCGATGTCGGCCACCAGGTGCCAGGTGGTGTTGCTGTCCAGGCCGGCGTGCGGCGTCGAGCGGCCGCAGCCGCGCTGATCGAACAGCAGCACGTTGTAGCGCCGCGGGTCGAACAGTTGGCGATGCACCGGCGAGCAGCCGCTGCCCGGGCCGCCGTGCAGGAACACGGCGGGCTTGCCCTGCGGATTGCCGCAGAGTTCCCAGTAGACCTGGTGGCCGTCGCCGGTATCCAGGATGCCGTGGCGGTAGGGTTCGATCGCGGGGTAGAGCATCAGGCGACTCGCTTGAATATCAGGTCCCAGACACCGTGGCCCAGGCGCAGGCCGCGGTTCTCGAATTTGGTGAGGGGGCGGTAGTCGGGGCGCGGCGCGTAGCCGTCCGTGGTGTTCTTCAGTTGCGGCTCGTTGCCCAGCACGTCGAGCATCTGCACCGCGTAGTCTTCCCAGTCGGTGGCGCAATGGATGTAGCCGCCTGGCGCAATGCGGCTGGCCAGCAGCGCGATGAACGGCGGCTGGATCAGGCGGCGCTTGTGGTGGCGCTTCTTGGGCCAGGGGTCGGGGAAGTAGATGTGCACGCCGGCCAGCGAGTCCGGCGCGATCATGTCGCGCACGACCTCGACCGCGTCGTGCTGGATGATGCGCAGGTTGGGGATGCTGGAATCCTCGATGCGGCGCAGCAGCGAGCCGACGCCGGCGTTGAACACTTCCACGCCCAGGAAGTTGTCGCCGGGACGGGCCAGCGCGATCTTCTCGGTGGTCTCGCCCATGCCGAAGCCGATTTCCAGCACCGTCGGCGCTTCGCGGCCGAAGGCGGCGGCCGGGTCCAGGCGCCGGGCGGCGTAGGGAATCGACCATTTGCCCAGCAGTTGCTCAAGCGCGGCCTGCTGACCCTGGGTGATGTGGCCGCGGCGATGCACGAAGCTGCGGATATGGGTGGCGCCCGGGCTGTTGGGGGCGTGCGCGGCGCTGGCCAGCGCGGCTTCGGTCTGGGGGGAAACCGGCGCGGGCGCGTCGGGGTTGCCGGGTGTTGCGGGGGTGTTCACGGGAGGATTCCCAAAGCTGTTCGTTGTCATAGGCGGGATTGTAGTGGCAGCCCCGCCGGGCTGCAGTCCGCCTTGCGGATTAAATAGGGACTTATTGCCCGCGACCGCCCTGGGGGGCGGTGACGGAGGCGGGCCGCGCTATAGTGCAGCCGCGGCGCCCGCCTGGCGCCGCCCGTCCGCCATGAATATCGCCCGCATCGACCTCGTCACGCTCTCGCTTTTCGTCTCGGTGGCCCGCCAGGGCAGCATCTCGGCCGGCGCGCGCCAGTCGCACCTGGCGGTGGGCGCGGCCAGCAAGCGGATCTCGGACCTGGAGGCGGCGCTGGATACCCAGCTGCTGTACCGCAATGCGGCCGGCGTCGAGCTGACCGAGGCCGGCCAGGCCTGCCTGGTGCATGCCCTGCGGGTGCTGCAGGAAGTCGAGCAGATGGCCGGCACGCTGTCGGACTATGCCCGAGGGGTGCGCGGGCAGGTGCGCATCGCCGCCAATACCTCGTCGCTGACGCAATTCCTGCCGGAAGACCTGGCGTCCTTCATGGAGGCGCATCCCGCGGTGCGCATCGACCTGGAAGAGCAGAACAGCAGCGACATCGTCACCGCCGTGCTGGAGAACCGCGCCGACATCGGCGTGTTCGCCGACCGCACGCCGGCGGCGGGTCTGGCCACCGTGCCTTACCGGCTCGACGAGCTGGTGCTGATCGTGCCGCAGCGCCATCCGCTGGCGCGCCAGGCCAGCGTGGCGTTCGCCGATACCCTGGCCTACGATTACGTCGGCCTGCCGCCCGCCACCTCGCTGGCCACCCGCCTGGCCGACGAGAGCGGCCGGCTGGGCCGCGACATGCGGCTGCGCATCCAGGTGCGCAGCTTCGACGCCATCTGCCGCATGGTGGCCGCCACGCGCGGAGTCGGCATCCTGCCGCGCCTGGCGGCCGAGCCGCACGCGCGCTCCATGCCCATCCGGCTGATTCCGCTGGCCGACGATTGGGCGCGCCGCTGGCTGCTGCTGGGGGTGCGCGACGCCGACGCGCTGCCGGTGGCGGCGCGGCTGCTGCTGGCGCATCTGCGCGGCGCGCAGGGCCCGGGCACGGCCTAGAGGCCTGTTCACACGAGAAAGTGCTCCGTGGCGGCCGGCAATCGGTTGCCCTGCCTGGGCGGGGCGCGGCCGCCGCGCCGGGCTTTCTCGATCCGGGAATGCCCCTTTCCCGAATCGTCCATTCCGCCGCCGCGGCCGATGACGCACACTGCCCGCCATCATCGGTTGGATGCGCCCGGGAGGCGACATGGCAGGGCAGATACTCGCCGGCATACGCGTGCTGGAACTCGGACAACTCATCGCGGGGCCGTTCGCCGCCAAGACGCTGGCGGACTTCGGCGCGCAGGTCGTCAAGATCGAACCGCCGGGGCAGGGCGATCCGCTGCGCAAGTGGCGCCTGCTGCACGAGGGCACCTCGGTGTGGTGGGAGGCGCAGTCGCGCAACAAGCAGTCCGTGTGCGTGGACCTGCGCCAGCCCGAAGGCCAGGATATCGTGCGCCAGCTGGCGGCCGAGGCCGACGTGCTGATCGAGAATTTCCGTCCCGGCACGCTGGAGAAGTGGGGCCTGTCGTGGGAGACCCTGCACGCCTTGAACCCGCGCCTGATCATGTTGCGCATTTCGGGCTACGGCCAGACCGGCCCCAAGGCGCGCGAGCCGGGCTTTGCCGCCATCGGCGAAGCCATGGCCGGCCTGCGCTACCTGAACGGCGAGCCCGGCCGCGCGCCGGTGCGCGCCGGCCTGTCGCTGGGCGACACCATCGCCGGCCTGCATGGCGCGCTGGGTGTGCTGCTGGCCTTGTACCAGCGCGATGCCCGTGGCGGCCAGGGGCAGGTGATCGACGCGGCGCTGTACGAGAGCCTGTTCAATCTCAGCGAGAGCCTGTTGCCGGAATATTCGGTGTTCGGCGCGGTGCGGGAACCGGCCGGCGCGTCGCTGCCAGGTATCGCGCCGTCCAACGCCTATCCGTGCCGCGACGGCTACGTGCTGATCGCGGGCAACGGCGACGCCATCTATGCACGTCTGATGGCGCGCATCGGCCGCGACGACCTGGGCCGCGATCCCGAGCTGGCGCACAACGACGGCCGCGCCCGCCGCGTGGCCGAAATCGACCAGGCCATTGGCGCCTGGACTGGCGAACGCGCCATCGACGAGGTGTTGCAGGCGATGCGCGAGGCCGATGTGCCGTCGGGCCGCATCTATTCGGTGGCCGACATCGCCCACGACCCGCACTATCAGGCGCGCGGCGCCATCACACGCCTGGAAGCCGCCAGCGGCATCGCGGTGGACATGCCGGCGGTGTTTCCGTGCCTGTCGGCCAACCCGGGCGCGGTGCGCGAGCGCGCGCCGACGCTGGGCGAGCACACCGATGCGGTGCTGGCCTCGGCCGGGCTGAGCGTGGAGCAGCGCGAGGCGCTGCGGGCGCGCGGCGTAATTGCATGAGCCATCACTCTTCACTTTGTCTGGCATCGAGGATGCATTCATGAACACCGGTTCCCCCGTCCTGGAGATAAACGAGGTCGGTCCGCGCGACGGCTTGCAGATCGAGGCCCGCATGGTGCCCACCGAAGACAAGATCGCCTTCATCGATGCCTTGTCCGACTGCGGCTTCGCCCGTATCGAGGTCACCAGCTTCACCTCGCCAAAGGCGATTCCGGCGCTGGCCGATGCCGGCGCCGTGATGCAGGGCATCCGCCGCCGGCCCGGCGTGATCTATACCGCGCTGGTGCCGAATATCCGTGGCCTGGAGCGGGCGCTGGAAGCCGGCGTTGACGAGATGAACCTGGTCATGTCGTGCAGCGAGACGCACAACCGCGCCAACCTGCGCATGACCCGCCAGCAATCGTTCGACGAACTCAGCCAGGTGCTGGCCGCCGCCGCGCGCGCCGGCGCGCCCTGCAACGTGTCGCTTTCCACCGCGTTCGGCTGCCCGTTCGATGGCGACGTGCCGGCGCAACAGGTGCTGGATCTGGCGGCCAGGCTGGCCGACGCCGGCGCCCGTGGCATCACGCTGTGCGACACCACCGGCATGGCCTATCCCAGCCAGGTGGGCGAGCTGTGCGCACAGGCCGCGCAACGCCTGCCGGGCATCGCGCTCACCGCCCACCTGCACAATACACGCGGCATGGCCCTGGCCAACGCCATCACCGCGTGGCAGGCCGGCATCACCCGCTTCGACGCCGCCGCGGGCGGGCTGGGCGGCTGTCCCTACGCGCCCGGCGCCAGCGGCAACGTCAACACCGAAGAACTGGTGCACATGTTCGAGTGCATGGGTGTGAAGACGGGGGTGTCGCTGGAACCGCTGTTCGCCATCCTGCGCGGGCTGCCCGCGCTGGTCGGCCGCGAGCTGCCCATCGCGCTGCTGCGCGCCGGACCGCGCCTGGCCGCGCATCCGCCGCCCGAATGGCTGGCGCAACGCTTCGGCGCCGCGCCGCAGGCCGCATAACCGCATAACCGCATAACCGCTTTTTCCGATTCACACCATGCGCCTGCCACCGGGCGCTTCCTACAAAAACAGCAAGGAGACAACCTCATGACCGCTTTCCGCCCCGTTCCCGTTCTACGCGTCTGCGCCGCCGTTGCGCTGGGCCTGGCCGCCAACGGCGCCGCCCACGCGCAGGCGGATTTCCCCAATCGCCCCGTCACGCTGATCGTGTCGGCGGCGCCGGGCGGCACCACCGACATCGCCGCCCGGCTCATTGCGCAGCCGCTGGGCGCGGCCCTGGGACAGAGCGTCGTGGTCGAGAACAAGCCCGGCGCCTCCGGCGGCATCGCCGCGCAGGCCGTGGCCCGCGCCAAGCCCGACGGCTACACGCTGCTGCTGCAATATTCGGGGTTCCAGGTCATCACCCCGCACGTCACGCCGACTTCCGGCTGGGACCCGATCAAGGACTTCGCGCCGGTGGCCAATGTGCTGTCCGCGCCCCAGGTCGTGGTGGTTCGTCCGGACCTGCCGATCAAGTCGCTGAAAGACCTGGTCGCGTACGCCAAGGCGAACCCGGGCAAGCTCAATTACGCCTCGTCCGGCAATGGTTCATTGCAGCAGGTCGCCACCGAACTGCTCAACCAGATGGCTGGCACGCAGATCACCCACATCCCGTACAAGGGCACCGGCCCGGCGCTGAACGACCTGCTGGGAGGCGCCGTCGACATGACCATCACCACGCCGCCGCCGCTGCTGGGCCAGATCGCCGCCGGCAAGCTGCGCGCGCTGGCCGTCACCGGCAACGCGCGCCTGGCGTCGCTGCCGGACGTGCCGACCGCGGCCGAGGCCGGTTATCCCGGCCTGATCGTTTCGTCCTGGTTCGCCATGTACGCGCCCAAGGACACGCCCGCGCCGGTAGTGGACAAGATCGCCGGCGAAATCCAGAAGATCATGCAGACCGACGCCTTCCGCAAGAAGGCGGCCGAGCAGGGCGCCGAGGCCGAATTCATGGGGCCGAAGGCGCTGGGCGCCTACACCCAGGCCGAACTCGAGCGGTGGGGCAAGGTGGTGAAGGCGGCGGGGATCACGGCGAACTGAAGGCGGTGGCCTGGGGAGGAAAAACCCAGGCTATAATTCTTGCCTCTGCTCCGGTCTTGCGCCGGAGCACGACACCCGAGCGGGTGTAGTTCAATGGTAGAACGGCAGCTTCCCAAGCTTCATACGAGGGTTCGATTCCCTTCACCCGCTCCATCGCCGATTCCCTGCATGAGCTCGCTCCGGCACCGTGTGCCTGATTCCCCATCGGGGCGGCGCGTCGCTTCCCGGCACTCGGTATCCATCCCGAATGCTCCGGTGGGATTCAAGTACCCTATAGCCCATTCCCGCGACCGTACATCAAGCATGCAAGACGATCTTTTCGGAGATGCGCTGCCGATGCCGCCGGCCAACGCCTCGCGGCAGGCAGCGTCTCCTGACATCCCCGAGCTTTCCGCCCTCCGGGGCATGGCCAAAGTGCTTCCCGCGCCCGCGGGGCAGGAATGGCGCGCGCTCGCGCAGCAGTTGCCGGCACCTTTGCGCTTTGGCGTCTCCACCTGGTCGTATCCCGGCTGGGAAGGGCTGGTCTGGGACGGCGAGTACGATTCGAGCACGCTGTCCAGGCATGGCCTGGGCGCCTACCATCGGCATCCGCTTTTCCGCACGGTCTGCGTGGACCGCACGTTCTGGCAACCGTTGACGGCGAGCCAGTACGCCGCTTATGCGGGGCAGGTCGATGAGGATTTCCGTTTCGTCGTCAAGTGTCCCGCCAGCGTCACCGACGCCCAGGTGCGTGGCGAAGCAGGCAGGACGCGCGAGGCCAATCCGCTTTTCCTCGATCCGTCGGCGGCTGTCCAGGACTTCGTGCGGCCGGCGCTCGAAGGCCTGGGGGCCAGGCTCGGCGTCCTGGTGTTCCAGCTGAGTCCGTTGCCCCTGGGCATGCTGAGCCGCCCGGCATCGCTGTTCGAAAAGCTGGGGCGCATGCTGGCCGCCGTGCGGGAGGCATTGTCCGCGTATGATGCCGTGATCGTCGCCGTGGAAGTGCGCGACCCGGAACTGCTGGGTCAGGCGCTGGTCGATACGCTCAAGGCGCATGGGGCCACGTTCTGCCTGGGGCTGCATGGCAAGATGCCGCCGATCGACGCGCAATTGCCGATGCTGCGCGCGCTCTGGCCGGGGCCGCTGGTCTGCCGCTGGAACCTGAACCGCGTTTTCGGCGCATACGGTTATGCCGACGCGCAGAAGAAGCATGATCCGTTCAATGCCCTGCTCAGCGAGGATCTCCCCACGCGCGAAGCGCTGGCGCGCACGATCCGCGGCATTACGGGCGCGGGGCAGCCGGCCTACGTGACGGTTAGCAATGACGCCGAGGGCTGCGCGCCGCTGTCCATCCAGAAACTGGCCCAGGCCATCGCGGGGTAGACCGGGCCTGTCCGGCTCGCCGTGCCCGGCATCGAGCCTGCCGGGCGCCCATGCCGGGCGCGCTAAAATCCGCTCCCCATGCGCTACGCCGATTTCCACCAACGTCTCGCCGCCCTAGGCGCCCAGCCTGCCCATCGCGGGCGGGTCATGCGCGCCTGGCTGACCGGTCAGGCGTTCGACAGCGACACGTGGCGGCGGCGCTTCGACAACTATCTGCCGCTGGCGCTGCGCCAGGCGCTGCCCGCCCTGGCGGCAGAACTGGACGGCCTGGCCCGCGTCCGTTCCGAACACGCCGGCCACGATGGCTCGCGCCTGCTGGTCGACCTGGCCGACGGCCAGATGGTGGAAAGCGTGCTGCTGCCGCGAGACGGGCTGTGCGTGTCCACCCAGGTCGGCTGCGCGGTCGGCTGCCGGTTCTGCATGACCGGCAAAAGCGGCCTGATCCGTCAGGTGGCCAGCATGGAGATCCTGGCGCAGGTGGTGCTGGCGCGGCGGCTGCGCGCGGTGAAGAAAGTGGTCTTCATGGGCATGGGCGAACCGGCGCACAATCTGGACAACGTGCTGGAAGCCATCAACCTGCTGGGCACCGAAGGCAATATCGGCCACAAGAACCTGGTGTTCTCCACCGTGGGCGATCCGCGCGTGTTCGACGCGCTGCCGCGACAGGCCGTCAAGCCGGCCCTGGCGCTGTCGCTGCATACGACCCGCGCCGAGCTGCGCGAGCACCTGCTGCCGCGCGCGCCGAAAATCGCGCCGCAGGACCTGGTGGAAATGGGCGAGCGCTACGCCCGCGATACCGGCTACCCGATCCAGTATCAGTGGACGCTCCTCAAGGGCATCAATGACGGCGACGACGAACTGGACGCCATCCCGCGCCTGCTCAAGGGCAAGTTCGGCGTGCTCAACGTGATCCCGTTCAACAGCATGGAAGGCGACGACTACCAGCGGCCCGACGCCGACCGCATTCGCGAGATCGTGCGCACGTTGCATCGCCGTGGCGTGCTGACCAAGATCAGGAACAGCGCCGGGCAGGATGTGGACGGCGGCTGTGGCCAGTTGCGTGCCCGCGCCGTGGGGGCGGAGCAGGTGGTGGAACTGCGCCGCAACCGCGCGACCAGGCGGCAAGCCGCGTAGACCCGGCCTTGCCTGGGACGTTGCGGCGCGTCATCGCTGCCGGTCACGCGTCCGCGGGATTGATCAGCGCAGTCAGCACGTGGTCCGCCCAGCTTCCGTTGATCTTCAGATAGGCGCGAGCCGTGCCTTCGCGCTCGAACCCCAGGCCGCTCAGCAGACGCGCGCTGCGCGTGTTCTCGGGCCGGTGGTTCGCCATGATGCGGTGCAGCCCGTGTTCGGCAAACATGAAATGGGTCGCCGCGACGAGGCATTCCCGCATGAGGCCCTGGCCTTGGCGGTCTTGCGCGACAGAGAAGCCCAGATGGCAGGCCTGGAAGGCACCCCGCACGATATTGGTGAAGTTGCAGGTGCCGACCAGGCTGTCGTCGGTCCTGTCGAACAGCAGCAGGTGCACTGCCTGCCCGGCGGCGGCACTTGTCTCCATCGCGGCCAGCCGTTCTTCGGTCGACGCGACGGTGTAGAACGCGTCGGACCGGGCGGGTTCCCATGGCTGCAGGTGGGCCCGGTTGGCAAGGTGGTACGCCAGCAAGGCGGGGGCATGTTGGCGTACCGCCCGCCGTAGCGAAAGGCGGGAGGTGAGCAGGGGACTGGCCGAAGTTGTCGGGGTGGGGAGCATGGGGCGCTGGATGCTGGGCAATGGAAGGCGCAAAGATACCGCGGATGGGTGACCGGCGAAAACGCGCCGCGTCGAACGCCCCGGTCGACCGGCGGGCTATGCCGGCATGTCGGCCGGGTGGTCGGCCGGCTCGCGGTTGAGCTTTGCGTGCCGGTACAGGCCCTCCCGGTCCAGAATCGTCATGCCGCCATAATGCGTGCGCAGCACCCCAGCCCGCGCCAGCCGCGTCAGCGCGGCGTTGCAGCGCTGGCGCGACACGCCGCACAGACCGGCGATCTCTTCCTGCGAGATCTTGAGCCGGCCATTGGTGCCGGAATGCTGCTCGGCGTTCAGTTGCGCGGCGACGGCGCGGGCCACCGTGGTGTCCACGTCCAGCAGCACGTTGCCGGTATAGCAGGCCATCAGCCAATTGACGCGTTGCGCCAGGTGGGTCATCAGCGCTTTGGTGAACGCGATATTGTTGTTCCACAGGCGCTCGCAGGTGTCGCGCGGCAGGATCACGACCTGGCTCGGGCGCAGCGCCACCACTTCGTATTCGAACGGCTCGCGGCGGATCATGGTGGCCTCGCCGAACCAACTGCCGGTGCTGAAGCCGGCCAGCGATAGCGACCGGCCATCCGAGCCGCGCGACGACCATTTCACCAGGCCGTCCACCACGCCATACCAGCCCAGCGATTTCGAACCCTCTCGGAACAGGCGCTCGCCCGCCTGCAATGACACCACCCGCAGTTCGGCACGGACCACGTCGCGTTCCAGGCGCGGCAGGCCGTTGTACCAGGGCACGACGGCCAGCATCCGGTCCACCGGGTCTGGTTTGGCTCGCCGCTTCGGGCTGGCAGGTTCATGGCCGGTGCCGGCTGCCGGTGCGCGCATGGTTGTCCCCGTTCCGCCGTGGTGAGGGCGCCCAGGTAAACCCTAGGGCGCTTTGTCAACATGATGACTGTTCGCATTTGGGGCCAGTCCGAGAATATTCGGGGCCCCAGAGCCAAAAAACCATAAGAGGAGACAGCTATGTTGTCAATGCCACGCAGGTTTTCGCGCGCTGTCCTGGCCGGCGCCATCGCCGGTGCGCTGTTGCATGCGGGCGCGGCCCGCGCGCAGATTTCCGACGACGTGATCCGGATCGGCTTCATCACCGACATGTCGGGGGTCTATTCGGGGCCCGACGGTCCGGGCGGGGCCGAAGCCATCAAGATGGCGATCGAGGAGATGGGCGGCGAGATCAACGGCAAGAAAATCGAGTTGTTGACGGCGGACCACCAGAACAAGGCGGACATCGCCTCGGCCAAGGCACGCGAGTGGTTCGACCAGCGCGGCCTGGACCTGCTGATCGGCGGCACCAATTCGAGCACGGCGCTGGCCATGTCGAAGGTGGCGGCCGACAAGAAGAAGCCGATCATTGTGGTCGGGGCGGGCGCGCCGGCCCTGACCAACGAACAGTGCACGCCCTATACGCTGAACTATGCCTATGACACCGTGGCGCAGGCGCGCGGCACGGGGGGCGCGGTGGTCAAGGCGGGCGGCAAGACCTGGTACATCCTGACGGCGGACTATGCCTTTGGCCACGCGCTGCAGGCCGATACCACCAAGGTGGTCGAAGCCGGCGGCGGCAAGGTGATCGGGTCGGTCAAGCATCCGCTGTCGACCAGCGATTTTTCGTCGTTCCTGTTGCAGGCGCAGGCCAGCAAGGCCGAGATCCTGGCGCTGGCCAACGCCGGCGCCGACGCGACCAATGCGATCAAGGCGGCCAACGAGTTCGGCCTGACCAAGACCATGCGGCTGGCCGGCATGATCATGTTCATCAACGACATCCACGCCATGGGCCTGCCGACGGCACAGGGCATGTACCTGACCGACAGTTGGTACTGGAACGCCTCGGACGAGACGCGGGCCTGGGCGCAGAAGTTCTACGAGCGCCGCAACGCCATGCCGTCGTCGCTGCAGGCGGCCGATTATTCGGCCGCCATCCAGTACCTGCGCGCGGTCAAGACCACCGGCACCGACGATGCCGACAAGGTGTTGGCGTATCTGCGCGAGAACAAGCTCAACGATGTCTACATCAAGAACGGCGTGGTGCGTCCGGATGGCCGCGTGGTGCATGACATGTATCTGCTGCAGGTCAAGACGCCCGAGGAATCGAAGGCGCCCTGGGACTACTTCAAGGTGGTGCAGACCATTGACGGCAACGAGGCCTTCACCACCAAGGCCGAGACCCGCTGCGCCCTTTGGAAATAAGAGAACCGCCATGGCAAAACGCAAAGTGATCGTGACCATTGCCCCCACCGGGGGCATGGCGTTCAAGAGCCAGAACCCGCATCTGCCGACCCAGCCGGCCGAGATCGCCGAGGACGTCTACCGCTGCTACAACGCCGGGGCCAGCGTGGTTGCGCTGCACGCGCGCCGCCCCGACGACCAGGCCACTTGCGACGCGGCCATCTACCGCGACATGAACCAGCGCATCCGCGAGCGCTGCGATATCGTGCTGAACAATTCCACGGGCGGGGGCGTGCACGGCGACATGGTCAGGGAGACCACGCCGGGCACCTGGGAAATCCTGTGGGAAGAGCGGCTCAAGGGCATGGACGCCGGCGCCGAGATGTGCACGCTGGATGCCACCACGCTCAACCTGGCCTTCGGCGACCGCGAATACCTGATGAACACGCCCTTGACCCGCGCCCGCGAACTGGCGGCCGGCATGAAGGCGCGCGGCATCAAGCCGGAGTGGGAGGTGTTCAGCCCGACCCACATCCTGCAGGACGCGACTACGCTGATCAACGAAGGACTGGATGAAGAGCCGCATTTCATCAACCTGGTGATGAATGTGCACCGCAACTTCCAGAACGCGATGCCGTTCTCGCCGCGCCACCTGCAGATGATGGTGGACCTGCTGCCCAGGAACAGCATCTTCTGCGTCAGCGGCATCGGGCCGTCGCAACTGGAGGCCAACATCAGCGCGCTGCTGCTGGGCGGCCACGCCCGGGTGGGCCTGGAAGACAACCTGTATTACCGCCACGGCGAGCTGGCGACCAATGTGCAACTGACCGAGCGCATCGTGCGCATCATCCGCGAACTGGACATGGAGCCCGCGACGCCCGCCGAGGCGCGCGAGATCATGGGGTTGCCGCTGCGCAGCGGGGTGCGGCCGGAATTCGCGCTGTAAGGCGCGACGGCGCTTTTCTTGAGGGGGTAGCCTGATGATCGAATCGTTGCAGGGCAAGCAGGTCCTGATCACCGCCGGCGCGGGGGGGATCGGCCTGGCCATCGCGCGTAAATTCCTGGCCTCGGGCGCGCAGGTGCACATCTGCGATGTGGCCGCGGAGGCGGTGCAAGCGGCGGTGCAGGCGCATCCCGGCTTGAGCGGCAGCGTCACGGATGTGGCGAACGAAGCCCAGGTGCTGGCCATGTTCGGCGACCTAGCGACGCGCTGGGGCAAGCTCGACGCGTTGGTGAACAATGCCGGCATTTCGGGCCCAACCAGCCGCTTGGAGGACACGGACCTGGCGGCCTGGCAAGCCACCCTGAACGTGAACCTGACCGGCGCTTTCCTGTGCGCGCGCAGCGCGGTGCCGCTGCTGCGCGAGGCGGGCGGCGGGGCCATCATCAACATCTCGTCGGTCGCGGGCAGGCTGGGCTTTTCGCTGCGCAGCCCGTACAGCGCCAGCAAGTTCGGCCTGGCGGGGTTGACGCAGACCTGGGCAATGGAATTGGGGCCGTCGAACATCCGCGTCAATTCGGTGCTGCCGGGCGTGGTGGCGGGCGAGCGGGTCGAGCGCATCATCGCCGCGCGGGCGGCGGCGGGCGGCGTCAGCAACGACGCCATGCGCGCGCAGTTGGTCGAGAAGGTGTCGCTGCGCAAGATGACCCAGCCCGAGGACATCGCCAACCAGGTGGCGTTCCTGTGTTCGGACGAGGGCGCGATGATCAGCGGCCAGAGCATTTCGGTGTGCGGTAACGTGGAGTACCTGGGGTGAGCCCCGGCGGTATAGGCCGTGCCCGCATGAATGGCGTACCGAGCGCCTCGGCCGGCCCGGCGGATACCCGGCCGCCGCTGACGATATTGCCGGCCCGCGCGCAGTCCCGCTGACGCCAGGCCAGGTGGACGGCGCCCGGCGCCCGCGCGGCCGGCATTCACCGTTTTTCACAAATCCCACACAAAAGCGGCGCAATGCGCGCCGGTTCCTTGCCTATCATCCCACGCGGTCGCCGCCATGGCCGGCCGCGCTGCCGTCTCGCGCCCCTGCTTGGTCCCGCCGCAGTTTGCGCTTGCGTTGCCGGGCGCGCCGCCGTTCCTCGGCCCAAAGGTATCGATGCTCAAATTTCTCGTTCGCGTTGTCGTCGTCGTCCTGATCAGTCTCGGGTTGGCGTACCTGTTCGTGGACAAGGGCCTGGGCGCGCTGCTCAAGCCGGTCGTGGAGGACGTCGCCTTCCAGTCGTTGCGGGGCCAGTTCCATGAGTTGCACTTGCGGCTGGATGCGGTGGCGCCGACGCAGCGGGATACCGTGTTGCGGGAGCAGATTCTGCCGCACTATGGGCTGGCGATGCGCCTGCTGCGCGCGGACCAGGTCCATCTGACCGAGGATGAGCGCCGGCAGCGCGACGCCATGGGGGTGGTGATGCGCGACGATTTCGATACCCATCTGATGCCGCTGCCGGGCGAGCCCGGCCAATGGCTGGAATTGCGCCTGCCGGATGTATTCGACGCCATGCTGGCGCTGGCGGTGTGGATCTGCCTGGGGGTGATGGTGGCGGCGGGCTTGCTGGCGCTGTGGGCCTTGCCCATGTGGCGCGATATGGACGCATTGCGCAATGCCGCCCTGCGCATGGGGCAGGGGGAACTGAGCCTGCGCGTGCGGCTGTCGCGCATTGCCGGCATCCGTCACGTTGGCGAGAGCTTCAACCACATGGCCGAACGCATTGCCGCGTTGATCGACAATCAGCGCAGCCTGACCAATGCGGTCTCGCACGAACTGCGCACGCCGCTGGCGCGGCTGTCCTTCGAAGTGGATCTGCTCGACCGGGCCGGCCTGGAGGAGCGCCATGGCCGCGTGCTGCGCGACATGCGCGCGGACATCTGCGAGTTGGAGGGCATGGTGGCCGAACTGTTGGTGTACGCGCGGCTGGAACGCCCGAACGAAGAGGCCGTGCGGCTGGTGACGGTGGACACGCGCGATTGGCTGGGCGAGGCGCTGGCCCGGGTCGCGCATCAGGCGCAGGCGCGCAATGTGGTGTGCCAGGTGGTTGGCGGACATCCTCCGCACGTATGCCTGCATCCCCGCTACATGAGCCGGGCCCTGTTGAACCTGGTGCAGAACGCGGTGCGTTACGCCCGTGCCCGCATCGACATCGCGTTGACGCACGGCGCCGACGGGCATTTCGAGTTGATCGTGGATGACGACGGACCAGGCATTCCGCTGGCCGACCGTGAGCGGATCTTCGAGCCCTTCATTCGCCTTGACGAAAGCCGTGACCGCGGCACCGGCGGCGCGGGGCTGGGGTTGGCGATCGTGCGGCGCGTGGCGGCCAGCCACGGTGGCAGTATCCACGTCGAGGACAGCCCGTGGGGGGGCGCGCGTTTCGTGCTGCGCTGGGTCGTAGGGGCGCCGGCCCGGGCGGTACGCACCGAGTCTGCGGGTCAACCCTGAGGCCGTGAACGCCATGCCCGTGGCCGCGCGCCGCGCAGGCTTACCGGCTTCGTGCGGGATTGCATTTTGTGGCACATGGAAGGCAAAAATGGTGTTTGATACAGGGTTTGTTTCCTCCCGATAACGAGAACGCCATGAGACATTTCCTGCCCGCCCTGGGCGCAGCCCTGGTTTTTTCCCTTGGCGGCCACGCCGCCTCGGCCCAGCAGCCCCCGGAGGCGGCCGCGGCCGCCAAGCCGCCGCACGATCCGTTTTTCTGGCTGGGCGAAATCAACAAGGCCACGGCCGTGATCAATACCGACCAGGGCCTGCTCGAAAAATCCATGGCGCCGCGCCTGGCGGCGGGCGTGGCCAAGGTGATCCATGATGGCAACCAGCCGGGAGCCAAGCGGCCGGCCACTGTCATCACTTTCGAGCCGCTGCTGATCAAGGCGGCGGGCGAGGACGTGACGCTGCTGCACGCGGGCCGTTCCAGCCAGGACATGCACGCCACCTACCGCAGCGCCATCCTGCGCGACAAGCTGCTGGAACTGGCGGACCAACTCAATGCCACCTCGACCACGCTGGTGGAACTGGCCGCCAGACACAGCGCCACCATCGTGCCGAACTACACCAACGGCGTCGCGGCGCAGCCCAATAGCTATGGCCACTATCTGCTGGGGCAGGCCGCCGGCCTGGCGCGCGATGCCGAGCGCATCCGCGAGGCCTATGCGCGCATCGACCGCTCGCCCATGGGCACCACGGTGCTCAATGGCACGAGCTGGCCGCTGGACCGCAAGCGCATGGCGCAGTACCTGGGCTTTGCCGCGCTGGTCGACAATGCCTATGATGCGTCGCAGATCTCGTCGATGGACCAGCCGGTGGAAGTGGCGTCCATCGTCACCAGCATCGCGCTGCGCACCGGCAACTTCGTCGAGGATGTGATGACGCAGTATGCGCAATCGCGCCCGTGGATCCTGCTGCAGGAAGGCGGCGGCAACACTTACGTGTCCAGCGCCATGCCCCAGAAGCGCAATCCCGGCCTGCTCAACGCCACGCGCAGCGACGCGTCGACCGCGGTGACGCTGGCCATGGGGCCGGTGATCCAGACGCACAACATCACGCCGGGCATGAGCGACCCCAAAGACGTCAAGCAGAACTCGGCCATGGTCGACGCCGGTATCGCCGCGCTCAAGCGCTGGGACCGCGTGCTCAAGGCCATGGTGATCAGTCCGGAGCGCGCGCTGGAGGAACTGAACAGCGACTGGACCGCTTCGCAGGAACTGGCTGACGTGCTGATGCGCAAGTACAAGCTGCCGTTCCGCGACGGCCATCACTTCGCCTCGGAGGTGGTGAGCTACGCCAAGGCCAACAACATCAAGCCGCTGGACTTCCCCTACGAGCAGGCGCGCCGCATCTACGCCGAGGCGATGAAGGGATCGAAGTATCCGAACGAACTGCCGATGAGCGAGGCCGAGTTCCGCGCGACGCTGGACCCGGTGGCCATCGTCAAGAACCGCGCCACCCTTGGTGGCCCGCAGCCTGCGGAAATGGAGCGCATGATCAAGGAAGCGCGCGGCCAGTTGGCTTCGCAGGATAAGTGGATCAAGGAACGCCGCGCGCACATCGCCGATTCACTGGCCATGCTGGACAAGGACTTCGACGCGCTGGTGGCCAGCGCGCCGAAGGACAAGGCGCCATAAGACGCCAGGCGGGAAGGGTCAGAAGCCGGCGCGCGGCACGTGTACCCGGCCTTCCATCAGCACGCGCGCGCTGCGGCTCATGATGGCCTTGGTGACGGTCCATTCGCCGTCGATCAGTTGGGCCTGGGCGCCGACGCGCAGCGTGCCCGAGGGGTGGCCGAAGTTGACCTGGTCGCGCTGGCCGCCGCCGGCCGCCAGGTTGACCAGCGTGCCGGGCACGGCCGCGGCGGTGGCGATGGCGACCGAGGCGGTGCCCATCATGGCGTGGTGCAGCTTGCCCATGGACAGGGCGCGCACCAGCACGTCGATGTCGCCGGCGCCGATCTGCTTGCCGCTGGAGGACGTGTAGGCCTTGGGACGGGCCACGAAGGCCACCTTGGGCGTGTGCTGGCGCGCGACGGCTTCTTCCAGTTTCTGGATCAGGCCCATGCGCAGCGCGCCGTGGGCGCGGATGGTCTCGAAGCGCGCCAGGGCGGCGGCGTCGCCGTTGATGTCGTCCTGCAGCTCGGTGCCGGTGTAGCCCAGCGCCTCGGCGTCCAGGAAGATGGTGGGGATGCCGGAGTTGATCATGGTGGCCTTGAAGGTACCCACGCCGGGCACTTCCAGGTCGTCCACCAGGTTGCCGGTGGGGAACATCGAGCCGCCGTCGCCTTCCTCGGCCGGGTTCATGAATTCCAGTTGCAGCTCGGCGGCCGGGAAGGTCACGCCGTCCAGTTCGAAGTCGCCCGTTTCCTGCACCGCGCCGTCGGTGATGGGCACGTGGGCGATGATGGTCTTCTGGATGTTGGCCTGCCAGATGCGCACCACGGCGATGCCGTTGCGCGGGATGCGGGCCGGGTCGACCAGGCCGTTGCTGATGGCGAAGGGGCCGACGGCGGCCGACAGGTTGCCGCAGTTGCCGCTCCAGTCGACGAAGGCCTGGTCGATCGAGACCTGGCCGAACAGGTAGTCGACGTCGTGTTCCGGGCGGCTGCTCTTGCCGATGATGACGGTCTTGCTGGTGCTGGAGGTGGCCGCGCCCATGCCGTCGATCTGCTTGCCGTAGGGGTCGGGGCTGCCGATCACGCGCATCAGCAGCGCGTCGCGCGCCGGGCCCGGCACGCGGGCGGATTCGGGCAGGTCGTCGAGCTTGAAGAACACGCCTTTGCTGGTGCCGCCGCGCATGTAGGTGGCGGGAATCTTGATCTGGGGGGCATGGGCCATGGGGCAGTCCTGATGTCTTGGGTGGGGAAGGCGGGCGCCGCGGCGCCCGCCATGCTGTAGGGTGTCAGCTGGCCTTCTTGGCCGAACCGGCGGCCGATTCGGCTTCCAGGAAGTCCTGCGCGAAGCGTTGCAGCACGCCGCCGGCTTCGTAGATGGACACTTCCTCGGCGGTGTCGAGGCGACAGGTCATCGGCACTTCCAGGGTCTCGCCGTCGCGGCGGTGGATCACCAGCGTCAGGTCGGCGCGCGGCTTGCGCTCGCCCACCACGTCGTAGGTCTCGGTGCCGTCCAGGGCCAGCGTCTTGCGGTTCACGCCGGGCTTGAATTCCAGCGGCAGCACGCCCATGCCGATCAGGTTGGTGCGGTGGATGCGCTCGAAACCTTCGGCGGCAATGGCTTCGACGCCGGCCAGGCGCACGCCCTTGGCGGCCCAGTCGCGTGACGAGCCCTGGCCGTAGTCGGCGCCGGCCACGATGATCAGCGGCTGCTTGCGGTCCATGTAGGTCTCGATGGCTTCCCACATGCGCATCTCCTTGCCTTCCGGTTCGACGCGGGCCAGCGAGCCCTGCTTCACGTTGCCGTCGGCATCCTTCACCATCTCGTTGAACAGCTTGGGATTGGCGAAGGTGGCGCGCTGCGCGGTCAGGTGGTCGCCGCGGTGGGTGGCGTAGGAGTTGAAGTCCTCTTCCGGCAGGCCCATCTTGTGCAGGTATTCGCCGGCGGCGCTGTCCATCAGGATGGCGTTGGACGGCGACAGGTGGTCGGTGGTGATGTTGTCGCCCAGCACGGCCAGCGGCCGCATGCCGCGCAGCGTGCGCTCGCCGGCCAGCGCGCCTTCCCAGTACGGTGGGCGGCGGATGTAGGTGCTCTGCGGGCGCCAGGCGTACAGCGGATCGACCGCGGCGTCGCGCTCGTTGCGCAGGCCGAACATGGGCGCGTAGACCTTGCGGAACTGTTCCGGCTTGACGGCGGCCTTGACCATGGCGTCGATTTCCTCGTCGCTCGGCCAGATGTCCTTCAGGCGGATCTCGCGGCCGCTGGCGTCGGTGCCCAGCACGTC
The DNA here is from genome assembly GCF_059761975.1 of Achromobacter sp. 46006. Classification (NCBI taxonomy): domain Bacteria; kingdom Pseudomonadati; phylum Pseudomonadota; class Betaproteobacteria; order Burkholderiales; family Alcaligenaceae; genus Achromobacter; species Achromobacter sp. 46006. The sequence continues at coordinate 3,677 of NZ_JCBANN010000052.1, read as the reverse complement.
GCGCTCGATGTCGAAGCGGATGGTGCCGGCGATGGCGTAGGCCACCACCAGCGGCGGCGAGGCCAGGAAGGCCTGCTTGGCGTAGGGATGGATGCGGCCGTCGAAGTTGCGGTTGCCGGACAGCACGGCGGTGGCGTACAGATCGCGGTCGATGATCTCCTGCTGGATCACGGGATCGAGCGCGCCCGACATGCCGTTGCAGGTGGTACAGGCAAACGCCACGACGCCGAAGCCGAGCTTCTCCAGGTCTTCGGTCAGGCCGGCTTCGTCCAGGTACAGGGCCACGGCCTTGGAGCCGGGCGCCAGCGAGCTCTTGACCCACGGCTTGCGCGTCAGGCCGGCGCGGTTGGCGTTGCGCGCCAGCAGGCCGGCGGCGATGACGTTGCGCGGATTGCTGGTATTGGTGCAACTGGTGATGGCGGCGATGATGACGGCGCCGTCGGGCATCAGGCCCGGCTGGTTCTCGACCGTGCCGGCGATGCCGCGTTCGGCCAGGTCGGAAACCGGCAGGCGGCGGTGCGGGTTGGACGGGCCGGCCAGGGTGCGCACCACGGTCGACAGGTCAAAGCGCAGCACGCGCTCGTATTCGGCGGTCTTGAGGCTGTCGGCCCACAGGCCGGCGGTCTTGGCGTAGGTTTCCACCAGCGCGATCTGCTCGTCCTCGCGGCCGGTCAGGCGCAGGTAGTCGATGGTCTGCTGGTCGATGGCGAACATCGCGGCGGTGGCGCCGTATTCGGGCGCCATGTTGGAGATGGTGGCGCGGTCGCCCAGCGTCAGGCTGGCGGCGCCTTCGCCGTGGAACTCCAGGTAGGCGCCCACGACTTTTTCCTTGCGCAGGAATTCGGTCAGCGTCAGCACCACGTCGGTGGCGGTGATGCCGGGGCCGGCGCGGCCGGTCAGTTCGACGCCGATGATGTCGGGCAGGCGCATCCACGAGGCCCGGCCCAGCATCACGTTCTCGGCTTCCAGGCCGCCCACGCCGATGGCGATCACGCCCAGCGCGTCCACGTGCGGGGTGTGGCTGTCGGTGCCGACCAGCGTGTCGGGGAAGGCCACGCCATCCTGCGTGTAGATCACCGGCGACATCCGCTCCAGGTTGATCTGGTGCATGATGCCGTTGCCCGGGGGCACCACTTCGATGTTGCGGAAGGCCTGCTTGGTCCAGTCGATGAAGTGGAAGCGGTCTTCGTTGCGGCGGTCTTCCACCGCGCGGTTCTTGGCGAAGGCGTCGGGATCGTTGCCGCCGTATTCCACGGCCAGCGAGTGGTCGACGATCAACTGCACCGGCACCACCGGGTTGACCTTGGCGGGGTCGCCGCCCTTGTCGGCGATGGCGTCGCGCAGGCCGGCCAGGTCGACCAGCGCGGTCTGGCCGAGGATGTCATGACAGACCACCCGCGCCGGATACCACGGGAAGTCCAGGTCGCGGCGGCGTTCGATCAGTTGCTTGAGCGCGTCGGTCAGCATTGCCGGATCGCAGCGGCGCACCAGGTTCTCGGCGTGCACGCGCGAGGTGTAGGGCAGGCGGTCGTAGGCGCCGGGGGCGATGGCGTCCACGGCGGCGCGCGCGTCGAAATAGTCCAGGCGGGTGCCTTGCAGGGGCTTGCGATAGGATTTGTTCATGCCTCGGTGCGCTTCAGGTTGCCCTGAGCGATCTGTTTTTCGATGTTGAGACGGGATGCGCGGATGTGGCGGCGCATCAGGAGTTCAGCCAGCTCGCCATCACGGTCGGCGATGGCGTCCAGAATGCGGTGATGCTCGGCATACGACTGCCGCGGGCGGTTGGGGGTGGTGGAGTACTGGATACGGTACATCCGCGCCAGTTGGTAGAGCTCGTCGCACAGCATGCGGAACAGCATCTGGTTGCCGCTGCCTTTGACGATACGGTAGTGGAAATCGTAGTCGCCTTCCTGCTGGTAGTAGCCGATGCCGGCCTGGAAGGCTTCGTCCTTCTCGTGGGCGTGCAGCACCTGGCGCACCTGCTCGACTTCCGCCGGCGCCATGCGCTCGGCCGCCAGGCGGCAGGCCATGCCTTCGAGCGATTCACGGATTTCGTAGAGTTCGGCCAGTTCCTGCGGACTGAGCGATACCACCCGGGCGCCGGCATGCGGCACCCTCACCAGCAGCCGCTGGCCTTCGAGCCGGTGCAGCGCCTCGCGCAGCGGGCCGCGGCTGACGCCGTGGATGCGCGCCAGTTCGGGTTCGGAGATCTTGCTGCCGGGGGCAATCTCGCCCTTGACGATGGCGGACTGGATCTTGCGGAAAATCTGTTCCGCCAGGGTCTCGCTGTCATCGGGTGCGACGCCGGGAAGGGCCAGCACTTTGCTCATGGTGTCAACAATCGGATGTTTTTACGGGTTAAAACCCGAATTATGACGCCGTGCGGCGTTGGATTGTCAACAATTTACCCTTGGTCCGAGAACGCTGCAAGCGGCGATGACATCTCCGGCGTGACAATAAGAATGTTATTACATATCATTATTGGCCGGTCGGCCGCCTTCGAGGGCGCCCGGCCTGTTTCCCCCTCTTGCCGGAGCCTCCCGCATGAAAGTCCTTTCCTCGCTCAAAGACGCCAAGACCCGCCATCGCGATTGCCAGGTGGTCAAGCGCCGCGGGCGCATTTACGTGATCTGCAAATCCAATCCGCGCTTCAAGGCGCGCCAGGGCGGGGCCAAGCACAAGTAGGTCCGCCGCCTGGCCCGGGCCGGCGGCCGCGGCGGTCCCGGCGGTTGGCGCTGCCGCTGGCCTCAGGGGCCGGTGTCCGGATAGTTCGGGCCGGCGTCGTGGAAACCGCCGCTACTGTATGGGTTGACGGCCCCCGGATGCGGCGGTCCGCCCGGGCCCAGCGAGGAGCAGCCGCCCAGGATCGACAGGGCGGCCAGCAAGGCAAGTACGCGTGAGGTGTGGGCATGCATGGTCATCTCCGGCGGCTGCCCCTCGGCGGCCGCATACAGCGTAGGGTTGTGGTGTCAGTGTACGCCTGGCCGTCGGCATGGCGAGGCGCGGCGTCTTTGTGGCATGCTGCGGGCTGCCCGCCACTGCCTGCCCGATTTCCTGCGATGCCCCGACTGTTATTGCGCGCGTGCGATTTTCTGCTGCTGTCCGCCGTGGCAGCGTTGTTCGGCGCCTGCCTGACGGCCCTGTTGCGCACCGGCAGCCATGGCCTGGAAATCCCCCATGCGCCTTATGTGTACGAGCCCGTCGATTTCTGGGTGGACGCAATGCTGGCCGGCCTGGCGGCGACGGCGGCGCTGGCGTTGTCCGAATGGGGCTGGCGGCGGCGCTTATCGGCGTTCCCGCGCGCCGCGCTGGCCTTCGCGGCGGCGCTGCTCGCCATGTACCTGGGTCCGCCGGCGCCCGTGGTGTTCGGCAACACCTGGGCGAGCTGGGAGCCGACCGTCGAGCTGTTCCTCGCCCAATGGAAGCTCACGCTGCCGCTGGCGCTGGCGGTCGTGGCCGCGCGCGCGCTGGTGCGCGCCGCGGTCCGGGCTCGCGGCCAGCGCCTGCGCGACGCTCCCGCTAGCGTGAACGGGCCCTAACCCCGCAACACGCGATCCAGTTCCAGCACGGTCTGGTACAGCACTCGTGTGCCGTCCAGCAGTTGCGCCGGCTCGATCCATTCCTCGGGGCAGTGGCTGCGTCCGTTCAGGCAGGGGATGAAGATCATGCCGATGGGG
>NZ_JCBANN010000051.1:0-40445 GCF_059761975.1 Achromobacter sp. 46006 | reverse complement strand
CCCACCCTGCCGCACAGCTCCAGGACGAGCACGAACACAGCCCCCCCCCCCCCCCCCGCCCCCCCGCCGGCCCCCGACAACCCCCCCCCCACACCCGCCGCGCCCCCCCCGGCCCCCGGCCACGCCGGCTCAGCCGCCCTTGTCCGCCTGGCGAGGCTTGCGCGGCGCGTTGCGCGCCAGCCGGTCATAGACCGCGTTGGGCAGCAGGCGCATCAGTTTCGCCACCACGCCCATCTGCCACGGGATCACCGTGTACGACGTGCCGCGCCCGATCTCCGCCTGGGCGCGCTGCGCGAACTTGTCGGCGTCCATCAGGAACGGCATCTTGTACGGATTGTGCGCGGTCATCGCGGTCTTGATGTAGCCCGGCGCGATGGTGACGACACGAATGCCATCGCCCCATAGCTCCAGCCGCAGGCTTTCGCAGTAGGTCACCACCGCCGACTTGGACGCGCTGTAGGCGCCCGCGCCCGGCAGGCCGCGCACCCCGGCGACGCTGGCGATGCCGACCAGCCGGCCGCCGCCGGCCGCCCGCATCGGTTCGACGAAAGGTTCGAAGGTCGCCACGGTCGCCAGCAGGTTGGTGTCGACGATGGCCTTGAAGACCTCGTAGTCCTCGTGCTGCCCGGTCAGCGTGCCGGCGCTGATGCCGGCGCTGGCAATGACCACGTCCACCCGCCCCTGGCAAAACGCGATGAAGTCCCGCGCCGCCGCGTGCAGCGCCTGGCGATCGCGCACATCCACGGCGTAGCAGCGGTGCTGCCCTGGCAGGCTGGCAACCAGTTCCCGCAGCGCGTCCTCGCGCCGGCCCAGCAGGCCCAGCGTGGCGCCACCGGCGGCGTAGCGCTGCGCCAGGGCGCGGCCCAGGCCGCTGCTGGCGCCGGTAATGAAAACTCTGTCCATGAAAGCGGAACCCGGGTCGGATGAAAAATGCGGAGCCTCTCGCAAGAGAGGCTCCGCCCGCTATGCTACAGGAATGCCGGCGTCCGGATTTACAGGAAGATCAGCGCGAAGATCGCCGCCACCAGCGCCCATTTGGACAGGTAGTAGAGCGGCTTGCTCTTCTTCTTGAGCGCCTTGCCAAAACGGCGCACCGCATACACCGCGCCGAAGATTCGGTTGATGCCGCCGGTGGCGTCGCCTTCCTGGTTGGGCGCGGCCGCCGCGCGCAACAGGAAGCCGCCGACAACCCGGTTGAACGCCTGGGCCCAGCGGTAGCGCATGGGCCGCTCGACGTCCGCGAACAGGATGATGCGGTTCTGGTCGGTCTTGTTCTCGGCGTAATGGATGAAGGTCTCGTCGAACACCACCGCCTCGCCATCGCGCCAGTAATAGTCCTGGCCATCGACATTGATGTAGCAGTCAGGGCTGTTCGGCGTGATCAGGCCCATGTGGAAACGCAGCGAACCGGCGTAGGGGTCACGGTGGCGCGGCAGGCGGCTGCCCGGCGGCAGCGAGGCGAACATCGCGGCCTTGATGGTCGGGATGCCCGCCAGCAGCTTGGTCGTGATCGGACACAGCGCCTCGGCCGACGGATGCTCGGCGTCGTACCACTTCAGGTAGAAGCGCTTCCAGCCCGTCTTGAAGAACGAGTTGAAGCCCGCGTCGTTGTATTTGTCCGAGGCCTTGATGTGGCCGTCTCCGTACAGGCTGACCGCTTCGGCCCGGATATCGTCGCAGCGTTCCAGCAGCACCTTCAGTTCCGGAAACTGGTCCAGGTCGAGATAGGGCTTGTTGGGTACGCTGGAGAACGCGTACATGAAACAATTCAGCGGCGCCGTGAAGGTGGAGTGATCCAGGGCTTGCCGCGAGAATCGATGTCGTATGCGGCCACGGTAGTGGACTACCGTGGCGCACACGATGAATAACGCCAGAATGAACCACTTCATTCCTTTGTCCTTGACTCACTTGAAGCGCGCCCTCTGCGCGCCCAAGCACTATTTGTCCAGCAAAGACGCGTGAAGTTCCTGCAACGGGTACACCTGCAGGCCGAGGCCTTGGCGCAGGTATTGCATGCCTTCGACGGCCGCGCGGGCGCCGGCGATGGTGGTGAAGAAGGTCACGCGCGCGGCCAGCGCCTGCGTCCGGATCGTACGCGAATCGGCGATGGCGTTGCGGCGCTCTTCAACGGTGTTGATGACCAGCGCGATCTCGCCATTCTTGACCATGTCGACGATGTGCGGACGGCCTTCGGTGACCTTGTTGACCAGTTGCACCGGGATGCCGGCCGCTTCGATCTCGGCGGCGGTGCCGCGGGTGGCCACCAGCTTGAAGCCCAGGGCGTGCAGGCCGCGCGCCACTTCCACGGCACGGGGCTTGTCCTGGTTCTTGACGCTGATGAACACCGTGCCGGATTCAGGCAGGCGCACGCCGGCGGCCAACTGCGACTTGACGAAGGCTTCGCCGAAACTGGTGCCCACGCCCATGACTTCGCCGGTCGACTTCATTTCCGGGCCGAGGATGGTGTCCACGCCCGGGAACTTCACGAACGGGAAAACGGCTTCCTTGACCGAGAAGTAAGGCGGCACGACTTCGCGGGTGATGCCCTGCGCCGCCAGCGTCTGGCCGGCCATGGCGCGCGCGGCGATCTTGGCCAGTTGCAGGCCGGTGGCCTTGGACACGTAGGGCACCGTGCGCGAAGCGCGCGGGTTCACTTCCAGCACGTAGACGTCGCCGCCCTGGATGGCGAACTGCACGTTCATCAGGCCGCTGACGTTCAGGGCCTTGGCCATCATGGAGGTCTGGCGCTTGATCTCGGCGATGACGTCGGCCGACAGCGAGTACGGCGGCAGGCTGCAGGCGGAGTCGCCCGAGTGCACGCCGGCCTGCTCGATGTGTTCCATGACGCCGCCGATGAAGACGGTTTCGCCGTCTGCCAGGCAGTCCACGTCGACTTCGGTGGCGTTGTTCAGGAAGCGGTCCAGCAGCACGGGCGAGTCATTGCTGACCTTCACGGCCTCGCGCATGTAGCGTTCGAGATCCTGCTGCTCGTGCACGATTTCCATGGCGCGGCCGCCCAGCACGTAGCTGGGACGCACCACCAGGGGGTAGCCGATCTCGGCGGCGTGGGCCAGGGCCTCGGCTTCGGTGCGGGCCGTGCGGTTGGGCGGCTGGCGCAGGCCGAGCTTGTTCAACAGCTTCTGGAAGCGCTCGCGGTCTTCGGCGATGTCGATGGATTCCGGGCTGGTGCCGATGATCGGCACGCCGTTGGCTTCCAGCGCGCGCGCCAGCTTCAGCGGGGTCTGGCCGCCGTACTGGACGATCATGCCGACCGGGTTTTCCTTGTGGACGATTTCCAGCACGTCTTCCAGCGTCAACGGCTCGAAGTACAGGCGATCGGACGTGTCGTAGTCGGTGGAGACGGTTTCCGGGTTGCAGTTGACCATGATGGTCTCGAACCCGTCTTCGCGCAGCGCCAGCGCGGCATGCACGCAGCAATAATCGAACTCGATGCCCTGGCCGATGCGGTTCGGGCCACCGCCCAGCACCACGATCTTCTTGCGGTCGGTGGGCGCGGCTTCGCACTCTTCCTCGTAGGTGGAGTACATGTAGGCCGTGCGGGTGGCGAATTCGGCGGCGCAGGTGTCCACGCGCTTGTAGACCGGACGCACGTTCAATTGGTGGCGCAGCTTGCGCACTTCCGATTCAACCGTGTCCAGCAGGAACGCCAGGCGGCGGTCGGAGAAACCGCGGCGCTTCAATTCCCACAGCGTGGCCTGATCCAGGTCGGAAAGCGTCTTCTGTTCGAGCGCCAGCTCGATGTCGACGATTTCCTTGATCTGCGACAGGAACCACGGGTCGATGTGCGTGATGTTGTGGACTTCGTCCAGCGTGAAGCCCTGCGCGAAGGCGTCGCCCACGTACCAGATGCGTTCCGGACCGGGCTCGCCCAGCTCGACCTGCAGCTTTTCGCGGTCGGTGGTCTTCTGGTTCAGGCCGTCGACGCCGACTTCCAGGCCGCGCAGCGCCTTCTGGAACGATTCCTGGAAGGTGCGGCCGATGGCCATGACTTCACCCACGGACTTCATCTGGGTGGTCAGGCGCGCGTCGGCGGTGGGGAATTTCTCGAAGGCGAAACGCGGTACCTTGGTGACCACGTAGTCGATCGACGGCTCGAACGAGGCGGGCGTGGCGCCGCCGGTGATTTCGTTCTTGAGCTCGTCCAGCGTGTAGCCCACGGCCAGGCGCGCGGCGACCTTGGCGATGGGGAAACCGGTGGCCTTGGACGCCAGCGCCGACGAACGCGACACGCGCGGGTTCATCTCGATGACGATCATGCGCCCGTTCTTGGGGTTGACCGCGAACTGCACGTTCGAGCCGCCCGTGTCCACGCCGATCTCGCGCAACACCGCGATCGATGCATTACGCATGATCTGGTATTCCTTGTCGGTCAGCGTCTGGGCCGGCGCCACGGTGATGGAGTCACCGGTGTGCACGCCCATGGGGTCCAGGTTCTCGATGGAGCAGACGATGATGCAGTTGTCCGCCTTGTCGCGAACCACTTCCATCTCGAATTCCTTCCAGCCCAGCAGCGACTCTTCGATCAACAGCTCGCTGGTGGGCGAAGCTTCCAGGCCGCGGCGGCAGATGGTTTCGAATTCTTCGGCGTTGTAGGCGATGCCGCCGCCCGAGCCGCCCATGGTGAAGCTGGGGCGGATCACGGCGGGGAAGCCCGAGGTGCCGACTTCCGCGGCGATGCGGCGCTGCACTTCCCAGGCTTCGTCCATGCTGTGGGCGACGCCCGACTTGGCCGATTCCAGGCCGATGTCGGTCATGGCCTGCTTGAACTTCTGGCGGTCCTCGGCCTTTTCGATGGCGTGCTCGTTGGCGCCGATCAGTTCGACGTTGTGCTTTTTCAGCACGCCGTGGTGCGCCAGGTCGAGCGCGCAGTTCAGCGCGGTCTGGCCGCCCATGGTGGGCAGCAGCGCATCGGGCTTTTCACGCTCGATGATCTTTTCGACGGCCTGCCAGGTGATGGGCTCGATGTAGGTGACGTCGGCCGTTTCCGGGTCCGTCATGATGGTCGCGGGGTTGCTGTTCACCAGGATGGTGCGGTAACCCTCGGCCTTGAGCGCCTTGCACGCTTGCGCGCCGGAATAGTCGAACTCGCAGGCCTGCCCGATGATGATGGGGCCGGCGCCGATGATGAGAATGCTTTTTAGGTCTGTACGCTTGGGCATGATGCAATCTTTACTTTTGGCCGGACATCAGGCTGATGAACTTGTCGAACAGCTCCAGGATGTCGTGCGGACCGGGGCTGGCTTCGGGGTGGCCCTGGAAGCAGAAGGCCGGACGGTCGGTGAGCTCGAAGCCCTGCAGCGTGCCGTCGAACAGCGAGACGTGCGTGACGCGCGCATTGGCCGGCAGGCTGGCCGCGTCGACCGCGAATCCGTGGTTCTGGCTGGTGATGAAGACGCGCTTGGAGGCCAGGTCCTGCACCGGGTGGTTGGCGCCGTGATGGCCGGTCTTCATCTTGAGCGTCTTGCCGCCGACGGCCAGGCCCATGATCTGGTGGCCCAGGCAGATGCCGAACACCGGCAGCTTCTTGTCCAGGAACACGCGGGTGGCGTCGATGGCGTAGTCGCAGGGCTCGGGGTCGCCGGGGCCGTTGGACAGGAACACGCCGTCGGGATTGAGCTTGAGGACGTCCTCGGCGCTGGTCTGGGCCGGCACCAGCGTCAGGCGGCAGCCGCGATCGGCCAGCAGGCGCAGGATGTTGGACTTGATGCCGAAGTCATAGGCGACGACATGGAATTTGGACTGGTCGGGCTGGGTGTAGCCTTCGCCCAGTTGCCAGGTGCCCTGGTTCCAGGTGGTGGTGTCCTTGATGGACACGACCTTGGCCAGGTCCTGGCCGGCCATGCCAGCGAAGCCGCGGGCCAGTTCGACGGCGCGGTCGGCATCGGTGCCGACGAAGATGCAGGCGCCCTGGGCGCCCTTTTCACGCAGGATGCGGGTCAGCTTGCGGGTGTCGACGCCGGAAATGGCGACGATGCCCTGTTCGGACAGGTACTCGGGCAGCGATTGCGTGGAACGGAAGTTCGACACGCGGGCGGGACAGTCACGCACCACCAGGCCGGCGGCGTAGACACGGTTGGCCTCGACGTCCTCGGCGTTGACGCCGGTGTTGCCGATATGCGGATAGGTCAGCGTGACGATCTGGCCGCTGTAGCTGGGATCGGTGAGAATTTCCTGGTACCCGGTCATCGCGGTGTTGAACACCACTTCGGCGACGGTATGGCCAGGCGCACCGATCGACACGCCTCGAAAAATGGTACCGTCCGCCAGAGCCAGAATTGCAGGAGGGAAGCGGTTGATCCCCTCGGGAAAGAGTTGCGGCAGCACAGTAAACCCCGGTTTTAGAATCGATAATCAAACCTTGGAATTATACCTTGAGCGGCCGTTTTTCCCGGGGAACCGCGCCAAATAAGGCTGAGATCGGAGATTTCGGCCACCGCGCCAGGCCGATCATGGCCCGCCGCCGGCCTACCAACGGTGACAGCGCCGCCGGCGGCTCGGTGATACGCTAAAGCACCTTCAACCCTGATGCTGCGAGCCGTATTGTCCATGTCCAGCCAACTTGACGCCCTGCGCAATCACACCACCGTCGTCGCCGACACCGGCGATTTCGAAGCGATGAAGGCGCTGCGTCCCACCGACGCCACCACAAACCCGTCCCTTATTTTGAAGGCCGTGCAGCAGGACGCCTACCGCCCGCTGCTGGAAAAGACCGCGCGCGACCACCGCGGCGCCCCCACGCCCGAATTGATGGATCGCCTGCTGGTTGCCTTTGGCCGCGCCATCCTGGACATCGTGCCCGGCCGTGTCTCGACCGAAGTGGACGCGCGCCTGTCGTTCGACACCCGCGCCACCATCGAGCGCGCCCGCGCCCTGATCGCCCTATACGAATCCGCCGGCGTGCCGCGCGAACGGGTGCTGATCAAGATCGCGTCCACCTGGGAAGGCATCCAGGCGGCCCGCGCGCTGCAGGCCGAGGGCGTGCGCTGCAACCTGACGCTGCTGTTCTCGCTGCCGCAGGCGGTGGCCTGCGCCGACGCCCAGGTGCAATTGATCTCGCCCTTCGTCGGCCGCATCTACGACTGGCACAAGAAGGCCGCCGGCGCCGCCTGGGTCGACGCCGACCACGCCGGCGCGCGTGACCCCGGGGTGCAGTCGGTGACCCGCATTTATCAGTACTACAAGCGTTTCGGCATCGCCACCGAGATCATGGGCGCGAGCTTCCGCAACGTCGGCCAGATCCTGGCGCTGTCGGGCTGCGACCTGCTGACCATCAGCCCCGAACTGCTGACCCAGTTGTCGCAGACCGAGGGCGACGCGCCGGCGCAACTGCGCGCCGATGCAGTGGGCGGCGGCATCCCCCGCGTTGCCTCGGATGAAGTGGCGTTCCGCACCCAGCTCAATGACGACGCCATGGCCAGCGACAAGCTCGCCGAAGGCATCCGCGCCTTCGTGGCCGACGCCATCAAGCTGGACGCGCTGATCGAGGCGCAGCGCGCCTGAACGTTCCCCCCGGCCGCGCGCCCGGCCGGGCATTCAGCGATGGTCGTGCGAATGCACCTGCAACGCTTCCAGGAAGCGTGACACCATGTTGTAGGCCGCGACGGTGGCGGTAAGCTCGACGATCAGCTTTTCCGACCCCATGGCAGCGCGAGCCGCCTGGAACACCGCCTCGGGCACCTGCACCTGACGCGTCATGGCATCGGTGTAGGCCAGCACCGCGCGCTCGCGCTCGCTGAACAGCGTCGACGCCTCCCAGTCGGGCAAGGCGTCCAACTGGGCCTGCGACACCCCCTCTTTCAGCGCGATCGGCGCATGTTGGTCGGCTTCGTAGGGCGCGCCGTTGACCGCGGCCACCCGCATGATGACGAGCTCACGAATATCGCCTGGCAGGGTCGACAACTGGCGGATGGACGTCAGGTAGTTGAGCCAGCCACCGGCCACGGCCGGGCTGTGCAGCAGCATCTGGTACAAGTGCAACACGCTGCCGCGCTCGGCGACGATGCGCTCGACCAGCGGCCGCGCCTCGGGATGGGACAGATCGGCGTAGGGAAGACGTGCCATGAAAACTCCATAGGGGTTAAAGCGAAGATCCTGAGTCCGGCCCAGGCCAAGAGACCGGGCGCTGCAAATGCACACATTCGCAAGAACTTTGACATAATGACAGAACATAGCGCACCTCCAGGACCCGCCTAGAATGAATGCGCCCCCACAGTCGCACCCGCCGGTGACGCTCGCCAACTGCGATAGCGAACCGATCCACGTGCCAGGCGCCATCCAGCCCCTGGGCGCGCTGCTCGCATTCGACGGCGACGGCGTGCTGCGCTATGCCAGCGAAAATGCGCCGCAGATCCTGGGCGTGCCGCTGGCGCTGGGACGCCGCTGCGCGCCGGGCGCCCTGCCGCCCGAACTCGCGCACCTGCTGCCGGGCTGGCTGGCCAGCGCCGAGCCGGTCTTCGACCCGCTCGCCATCACGCTCGGCACGCATATCTACGACGTCATCGCCCATCGCAACGCCGACGCGCTGACACTGATCGAATTCGAGCGCCGCAACGACGCCGGCGGCATTGCCGATCCGGCGCGCATCTATCGCGGCATCGAACGGATCCGATCGCAACGCGACATCGCCGGCCTGCTCGACCACACCGTTCAGGAGGTGCAGCGCGCCACCGGTTTCGACCGGGTCATGGCCTACCGCTTCCATCCCGACGACAGTGGCGAAATCGTGGCCGAGCGGCGCGGCGACGCCACCCTGGAAGACTGGATCGGGCGCCGCTATCCGGCCGGCGACATCCCTGCCCAGGCGCGCCGCCTCTACACCGTGAATACCCTGCGCCAGATCGCCGATGGACTGTACCAGCCGGTGCGCGTGCTGGGCGAGGACGGACCGGCGCCGGCGCCGCTGGACCTGAGCTTTTCCGTGCTGCGCAGCGTTTCGCCGGTCCATCTGGAGTACATGGCCAACATGGGGGTGCGCGCCTCGATGAGCCTGTCGCTGATACTGGGCGGCAGGCTGTGGGGCATGATCGCCTGTCATCACCACGCGCCGCGCCAGATCCCCTATCCAGCCCGGCTGGCCTGCGAAGCGCTGGCGCAGGTGCTGTCGGCGGCGCTCGCCAATATCGAAGGCCGTGAGCGCGCCGAACAGGCGCGCCACAGCGCCGCCCTGGTCAGCCGCCTGGCCGAACGCGTATCGAAATCCGAGAACGTGCACCAGGCGCTGTCCGGCACGCCGGACACGCCCGCCGCGCTGGTGCCCAACGACGCCGCGCTATGCCTGTGGGGCAACAGCGTGACGGTGTTCGGCGGGATCGCGCCGCGCGGGGAGCTCGCCGGCATCCTGTGCGCGCTGGACCAGAGCGGCCAGCGGCTGGTGCACACCGACAACATCGCCCGCGACTATCCCGGCCTGCAGACCGACCTGGTGCCCTATGCCGGCCTGCTGGCCTGCAAGTTCGATCCGATGAACAACGGCTGGCTGATCTGGTTGCGGCGCGAGCAGATCGAAACCTTGGTCTGGGGCGGCAAGCCCGAAAAGCAGTATGCGGTGGGCACCCTCGGGCCGCGCCTGACGCCGCGCGGCTCGTTCGAGGCCTGGCGCGAGGTCGTGCGCGACACCAGCGCGCCATGGCTGGCGCCCGAACTGGAATCGGTCGACAACCTGCGCGACGAGCTGTCGCACATCGCCACCAGCCGCGCCGCCGACGTCGACCGCGCCCGCACCGCCCTGCTGGCCATGCTGGGCCACGATCTGCGCGACCCGCTGCAATCCATCTCGATGGCGGCCACGCTGCTGTCCAAGACCGATTCCGGCGCGCGCATGGGCGAGCGCATCCGCTATTCCAGCGGCCGCATGCAACGGCTGATCTCGCAGGTGCTGGACCTGTCGCGCCTGCAGGGCGGCATGGGACTGGGCATCGAGAAGCGCGAATGCCACCTGTCCGAATTGCTCAACGGCCTGATCGACGAAAAGCGCCAGGCCTATCCCGGCCTGCTGATCGAACCCGACATCACGCCCGGGCTGCGCCTGATGGCCGACACCGACCGCATTGCCCAGGTGGTCACCAACCTGATGAGCAACGCGCGCCAGCATGGCGCGCCGCGCATGCCGATCCGCGTGGCGGCCCGCCTGGTGGACGATGCCATCGAACTGGTCGTGGCCAATCACGGCGCGCCGATCCCCGACGACGTCATGGCGCACCTGTTCTCGCCCTTCAAGCCGGAATCGCTGGGCCAATCGCGCAACCGCACCGGCCTGGGACTGGGCCTGTATATTGCCGAGCAAGTGGTGCGCGATCATGACGGCGAGATCGCCGTCGCCTGCCGCGACGGCCTGGTCATTTTCACTGTCACCCTGCCGCGCGACATGGACGCGCCGCAAGCCCCCTGAATCCTGGAGACTTCATTGAACGAAGCGCGCACGATACGCGTCCTGCTGGTCGACGACAACGAAATGGGCTCGGAACTGCTGGCCGAATTCCTGGCCATGTCCGGCCTGGAGACGCGCTGCGCCGGCAACGGCGAAGACGCGCTGGCGCAGGCCGTGGACTTCGAACCCCAGGCGGTCCTGGTCGACATCCTGCTGCCCGACATGGATGGCTATGAACTGGCGCGGCGGCTGCGCGCGCGTAACGCCGGCGCCCGCATCTACGCCCTGAGCGGCCTGGCGCGCCACGAGCGGCACGAGGACGCAGCCAGCCTGTTCGACGACTGGATCGAAAAACCCGCCGATCCCGATGCGTTGCTGACCGTGCTGCGGCAAGCCGGCTGAGGCGGCCGATGCACGCCCCCCTCTCCAATACCGCCTTGAGCGCGCAGGGTGTGCGTTTCAAAGTGCTGGCGCAGATCTTTCCGGTCCTGCGGCACGAGGCCATCGCGCCCCTGTCCAACGCCACTCTGGCGACCGCCATGCTGGGCCAGCCCCCCGAGAACGCCGACGCCGAAGCCTTGCGGCAGCGCACCCAGCGCCTGGCTGGCGAGCTGCAGCAGATGCTGGAAGACAGTGTGACGGTGATCCGCGGGCTGGACCAATGGCTCGACGACAACGGCGCCATGATGCCCGCGGCGGCACTGCTGCGGGAATGCCGCAAGCTGCTGTTTTCGCAGTTGAAGTGGTCCAAACGCGGCGTGCGCTGGCCCGATGCGCCGGCGCCGATCGAGTTGCCGGCTTTCACCTCGCGCTATCTGCTCATGGCTTGCGTCCTGTGCCTGCTGCCCTGGCTGCCGGAAGGCGCCGAACTGGAACTGGACGCCGCCGACCCCGCCGCCTGGCACTTCCGCCTGCCCGCCCAAACGCAGGCGCCGGCGGCGCCGGGCCTGTTCACCCCGGCGGACGTTGACGCGCTGGCCGGCGAGGCGGGTTGGCGCCTGGAGCGGCAGGCACATTGCTGGTCGCTGCGACTGCCTTCGCCCCCCGAGCAGGAATCCGCATGATCTCGCCCGTGCACCAGGTGCTGCGCGACGGCACGCGCGACCGCCATGAGACCCTGGATCAGGGGCTGGCATTGACCGCCGCCGATCTCGACCCGACCCGCTATCTGGCTTATCTGCGTGCCCTGCTGGGCTGGCTCGAACCGGTGGAACAACCCTTGTGGCGGCTGCCATGGCCGGCGGGCCTGCGGGCCGCGACCCGCGCCGGCAAGAGCGCGCTGATCCGCGCCGACCTGCTGGCCGCGGGCGACGCCGCGCCGGTGCCGCAATGCCGCGACGTCCCCATGCCGCAGGCGGCCGATGCCTATGCGCTGGGCGTGGCCTACGTGGTGGAAGGGTCGCAATTGGGCGGCCGCTTTCTGGCCAAGCGGCTGCAAGACGCCGTGCCGCCGCTGCCGCTGCGCTATCTGCGCGGCTACGGCGACGACACTGGCCCGTTGTGGAAGGATTTCCTGGGCTACCTGGACGACAGCGCCCGTGGCCAGCAGGCGCAGGCCCTGCGCGGCGCCAAGGACGCCTTCGACAGCCTCACCGCCTGGCTGCGGGCGCAGCGCGTGCTGCGCGCCTGAACGGCGCGGCGGCGGCTACAGCTTCTCGGTCTCGCCCGACTTGGGCTGCCACTTCATCAGCCGCTTTTCGCCGACGCCGACGATATAGTCCAGCACCAGTGCGAACGCGGTCAGCACCACGATACCCGCGAACACGGTGTTCACGTCGAAGGTGCCCTCGGCTTGCAGGATCAGGTATCCCACGCCGCTGGCCGAACCGAGGTATTCACCCACCACCGCGCCCAC
The DNA here is from genome assembly GCF_059761975.1 of Achromobacter sp. 46006. Classification (NCBI taxonomy): domain Bacteria; kingdom Pseudomonadati; phylum Pseudomonadota; class Betaproteobacteria; order Burkholderiales; family Alcaligenaceae; genus Achromobacter; species Achromobacter sp. 46006. The sequence goes on along the minus strand of NZ_JCBANN010000051.1, from coordinate 28,203 downwards.
GAACGCCAGGCCGACCGAGGTGTGCAGGCTGGAGAACACCCAACTGGTGGCTGACGGCAGATAGACATGGCGCAGCAACTGGCGCTTGCGCGCGCCCAGCATGCGGGCATTGTCCAACAGCGTCGGACTGACCTCGCGCACGCCCTGGTAGACATTGAAGAAGACGATGAAGAACACCAGCGTCACCGCCAGCGCCACCTTGGACCAGATGCCGAGCCCGAACCACATGCCGAAGATCGGCGCCAGGATCACGCGCGGCATCGAGTTGGCCGCCTTGATGTAAGGGTCGAGAATGGCGCTGGCGCGCGGCGACAACCCCAGCCATAGCCCGAAGGCCAGGCCGGCGATGGTGCCGATGAAGAAGGCCAGCACCGTTTCGGTGAGCGTGACCCACAAGTGGGAGTAGATGTCGGCATTGGTGACGAACCAGGCCCAGATACGGCCCCACACCTTGAGGGGTTCGCCGAAAAAGAATGCCACCTTGGAATCGCGCGAGGCAAAGTGCCACGCGCCCAGGATGACGACCAGCAGCAGCAACTGCCAGAAGCGCAGGCTGGCGGAACCTGGTTTGAACGACTTGGACATGGTCAGGGCCTGTTCGTGGGGAAGCGGGCGCGGCCTGGATCAGGCATGGGCCTCAGGCCCGCTTCTGTTGTTGGGCGTAGCCCTTGAGCACTTCCTCGCGCAGCACGGCCCAGATGGCCGCGTGCAACTCGACGAAGCGCAGGTTGTTGCGCACTTCGGCCACGTCGCGCGGACGCGGCAGGTCGATGGCGAATTCGCCGATGGGATGCGTGCCCGGCCCGGCCGACAGCACCACCACGCGATCGCTCATGGCAATGGCCTCGTCCAGGTCATGGGTGATGAACAGCACCGCCTTGCGCTTGGCCATCCACAGGTCGAGCACCTCGTTTTCCATCAGTTGGCGCGTCTGGATGTCGAGCGCGGAGAACGGTTCGTCCATCAGGATGATGTCCGGATCGCGGATCAGCGTCTGCGCCAGCATGGCGCGCTTGCGCATGCCGCCCGACATCTGGTGCGGATAGCGGCTTTCGAAGCCGCTCAGGCCGACGCGGCGCATCCAGTCGCGGCCACGCTCCAGCGCCTCGGCACGCGGCACGCCGGCGAAGTCCAGGCCCGCCACTACGTTGTCCAGGGCGCTGCGCCAGGGCAGAAGCGCCTCGCCCTGGAACATGTAACCGGCGCGCGCATTGATGCCCGCCAGCGGCTGGCCAAACACCTTGACCTGGCCCGACGACGGCGCCAGCAGGCCGGCGCTGACGTTGAGCAGGGTGGACTTGCCGCAGCCCGTGGGGCCCACCACCGACACGAACTCGCCCGGCGCGATGGCCAGGCTGGTGTCGCTGACGGCGGTGTAGCGCTGCGAGCGGTCGTCGCGGGAGACGAAGGTGCAGCTAATATTTTCCAGCGACAGCGCAGCTTCAGCCATTGGGGTATTTCTCGTTGGCGCGGCGCGCGAAGTCGTTGGTCCAGACCTTGGAAGCGTCGATCTTGGCGCTGTCGAAGTCCGCTTGGAAGGCGGCCAGGGCCTTGAGCGCGGTGGCCGGGCCGTCCTCGGGGATCAGGCCATCGGGCGACAGGCCTTGCAGGCTCTTGCCGATGGCGGCTTTGTACACCGCAGGATCGCCCAGCAGATAGGTCTCGGGAACCACCTTGGCGATTTCGTCGGGGCCGGCCTTCTGAATCCACTTGTCGGCGCGCACCATGGCGTTGGTCAGCGCCTGGACGGTATTGGGATTGGCGTCGATGAATGCCTGCGGTGCGTACAGGCAACCGGCCGGCATGTTGCCGCCAAAGATGTCCTGGGTGTCCTTGAGCGTGCGGGTGTCGACGATGATCTCGATGTCGCCCGGCATTTCCAGCATCGACACCACCGGATCGGTGTTGGAGATGGCGTCGATCTGGCCGCTGCGCAAGGCTGTGACCGCGCCAGCGCCGGCGCCCACGCCGATGATGGAGACATCCGACGCCTTCAGGCCATGCTTGGCCAGGAAGAAACTGACCACCATGTTGGTGGACGAACCCGGCGCGGTCACGCCGATCTTCTTGCCCTTGAGGTCGGCCGGGCCCTTGTAGTTGGGCAGGTTCTTCTTGGAGACGCCCACGCCGATCATCGGCGCGCGGCCCTGCAGCACGAAGGCGCGGTAGGCCTGGCCCTTGGACTGCATGGACAGCGTGTGCTCGAACGCGCCCGAAACCACGTCGGCGCTGCCGCCCACCACGGCCTGCAGGGCCTTGGAGCCGCCAGCGAAGTCGGCGATGGAGACGTCCAGGCCCTCGTCCTTGAAGTAACCGCGGGCCTCGGCGATGGACAGCGGCAGGTAGTAGATCAGGGGCTTGCCGCCCACCGCGATCTGGACCTTGGTCTTTTCCAGCTTCTGGGCGCGCACGATGGCGGGGGCCATGCCCATGACGCCGGCGGCGCCGGCCATCTTGAGCAAATCACGACGTGTGACTGACATGTGTTGTCTCCTTGGGTGCGGGAATACCGATAGCGCCGGTCTGCGCCAGCTTGTCGATAGCCGCTGAATCATACCCCAGCGATTTCAGGACTTCCTCGGTATGTTCCCCTAATGACGGACCGATCCAGCGTGTGCCTCCCGGAGTTTCGGAGAGCTTGGGCACCACCGCCGGCAGCTTGACCGGACTGCCATCGGCGAAGTGGTGCTGCTCGATCATGCGGCGCGCCAGGAACTGCGGGTCCGTGAACATGTCGGCCACGCTGTAGATCTTGCCGACCGGCACGTCGGCCGCCTTCAGCGTGTTGAGCGCTTCCTCGATGCCGCGGCCATCGCACCATTGCTGGATGGCGCCATCGATCTCGGCGACCCGGCGGGCGCGGCCATCGTTGCGCACCAGGTCCGGGTCCGAGGCCAGGTCCTCGCGGCCGATGGCCAGCATCAGGCGGTGGAAGATCGCATCGCCATTGCCGGCAATCACGATGTTCTGGCCGTCGCGCGTGGTGTAGGTGTTGGACGGCACGATGCCGGGCAGCGCGCCGCCGGTGCGCTCGCGCACCACTCCGGCCACGTCGTATTCGGGCACCAGGCTTTCCATCATGTTGAAGACGGCCTCGTACAGGGCGACGTCGACCATCTGGCCCTGCCCCGCCTGGCACCCTTCGCCCTGCACGCCGTTCCAGCGGCCGCCGGTGGCGTCGCGGTGGCGCAGCGCCATCATCGCGCCGATCACGCCGTGCAGCGCGGCGATCGAATCGCCGATCGAGATGCCGACCCGCAGCGGCGGGCGGTCCGGGTGGCCCGACACGTAGCGCAGGCCGCCCATGGATTCGCCGATGGCGCCAAAGCCCGGCTGGTCCTTCATCGGGCCGGTCTGGCCGTAGCCGGACAGGCGCACCATGATCAGGGCGGGGTTGACGGCGCGCAACTGCTCGAAGCCCAGGCCCCACTTTTCCAACACGCCGGGCCGGTAGTTCTCGACCACCACGTCGGCGTCCAGCGCCAATTTGCGGGCGATCTCGCGGGCCTCGGGATGCTTGAGATTGAGGGCGATGGATTGCTTGTTGCGGGCCTGCACCGTCCACCACAGCGAATTGCCTTCGTGCAAGTGACGCCAGCTGCGGATGGGGTCGCCGCCGCCGGTCCCGTCGGGGCCATGCGGCGTTTCCACCTTGATGACGTCGGCGCCGAATTCGCCGAAGATGCGCGCGGCGAACGGGCCGGCGATGAGCGTGCCGAGTTCCAGGACCTTCAGGCCGGTCAGGGCTGACATGTTGGTTGTCTTCCTCTCGTGGAGGCCGCGCCGCGCGGACGGGCCGTTCTTCCAATGTCCGCCGGTACGTTGCCGGCGGACTATCGTGGCTTGGGTATCAAGTGGTCTTGCGCTCCATCAGCGCCCAGGCGATGGTGCCGGCGTCGACGTATTCCAGCTCGCTGCCGGCCGGCACGCCACGCGCCAGGCGCGTGACCCGCAAGCCGCGCTCGCCCAGGGCCTCGCCCAGGAAATGCGCGGTGGTCTCGCCTTCGGCGGTGAAGTTGGTGGCCAGGATGACCTCCTGCACCACGCCGTCGGTGGCGCGGCGGATGACGCGGTCGAAATCGAGCTCGCGCGGGCCGATGCCCTCGAGCGGCGCGACGCGTCCCATCAGCACGTAGTACAGGCCGCGATAGCCGTGGCTGGACTCGATCATATTCTGGTCGGCCGGCGTCTCGACGATGCACAGCAGCGAGGGATCGCGCTTGGGATTGGCGCAGGTGGCGCACACATCCTCTTCGGCGAAGCTGTTGCAACGCGAGCAGTGGCGCAGGTCGCGCACCGCACCCGCCAACGCGCGCCCGAGCATGTCGGCGCCCTGGGGATCGTGCTGCAACAGGTGATAGGCCATGCGCCGCGCGGAACGCACGCCCACACCGGGCAGGCGCCGCAGCGCCTCGATCAGCGAGACCAGCGGTTCGGGTTCGGGCAGTAGAGGATCCATGACACAACGGCAACGTGCGGACGGCAAAGGCCGCGCCGCCCGGGGCGGCGGCGGCCGGGACGTTCGATCAGAACGGCAGCTTCATGCCCGGGGGCAGCGGCATGCCGGCGGTGACGGACGCCATTTTCTCCTGCGAGGTGGCTTCGGCCTTGCGCAGCGCGTCGTTGAAGGCAGCGGCGACCAGGTCTTCCAGCATGTCCTTGTCGTCGGCCAGCAGCGACGGATCGATCTCGACACGCTTGACATCGTGGCGGCAGGTCATGGTGACCTTGACCAGGCCGCCGCCGGAGGCGCCTTCGACCTGGATCTCGGCCAGCGCGTCCTGCGCCTTCTTCATGTTTTCCTGCATCTGCTGCGCCTGGCGCATCAGGCCGGCCAGTTGTCCTTTCATCATGATGGAGCTTCCTTGAACGAGGGAATGTAGGGATTTGCCGGCGCGTTACGCGGCGGCGGAAGGAGAGTCGACGTGGCGGATCGAGCCGGCCACGACATGGGCGCCGAAGTCCGCCACCAGCGCCTGCACGAAGGGATCGACGGCGACCGCGTCCTCGGCGGCCTGCTGGCGCGCCGCGCGCTCGGCCTGTGCCACGGCGTGGGCCGTGGCTTCGCCCACGGCGCCGACGTCCACGTCCAGCCGGATGCCCTGGCCGAAGTGTTCGCACAGCACGGTCTGCAAGCGCACGCGGCTTTCGCTTTCGGCCAGCGTCTTGACCGCCACGCGCAGGATGATGGCATCGCCCTGCACGCCAGCCCATTCGCTCTGGCGCGCGAGTTCGGCGGCCAGGCCGGTGACCGGCAGGCGTGCGGCCAACTCGGGCCAGGCGGCGGCGGTCATGTCGGCAAGGCGGGCTCGCGACTGGCGCTTGCGCGCCGCAGGCGCGCTTTCGCGCCGGACAGGCGCCGCCGAGGGCGCGGGCGCCGACGAGGGTGCACTGGCCAGGGTTTCGAAATCGTCGTCGGGGTCCGACGTGAAGCCGCCATCCGGCACGAAGCCGCCTTCGGCCTCGAACGGGATTTCCTCGTCGACCCAGGACGGCGGGCCGTCGTCATCGGCGGCCGGTGCGACCGTGGCGGCCACCGGCGTCACGGCCAGCGGGGCCGATTTGGCGGGCGCCGGGGTGGCGGAGGCGTCCGTGGCAGGCGCATCCGCGACGGCGGGCGCGGCAACGGGCGATGCCATCGCCGGCACGCTCGGCACGGCGGTATTCACGGGGGACGACGGCTGGGCAGCGGCGTCGACGGCAGCCTGGACGGAGCCGGCGGCGGTCGGAGCATCTTCCCAAGGCGGCACGCTGGCAGCAACCGGCTGGGCGGGCGCGGCGGCGAGGTCCGCAACCGGGGCGGCTGCGGCCGGCGCGGGCGCGACAGCAGCCGGCGCGGCGGCTGGAACCGGCGCGACGTTCGCTTGCGGCGCGCTCGCGGGTGCGAACGGCGCAGGGGCTGTCGCCACGGGGGCCGGCGCAGGCGCAATCGGTTGTGCCACGGGTGCGACGCGATCCACCACCGGCGCGGCGGCGACCGGCGCCGCTTGCGGCGGCTGCGCTGCAGCCACGGCGGGTTCGGCGGTCTGGCGAGCTGGCGTGGCGGGCGCCTCGATGGCGGTCTGCGGACCGGCATCACCGTTGAGCGCCAGCATGCGCAGGCAGGCCATGATGAAGCCGGCATACTCGTCCGGCGCCAGGGTCAGTTCGCCGCGGCTGTGCACCGCCACCGAGTAGAACAGCTGCACCGCGTCGGGATGCAGGGTCTGCGCCAGGCGGGCGATGTCGGCCGCCAGCGGGTCTTCGGCCGGCATCGCGCCGGACACGCGCTGCTCGATGGCGACGCGCGACAGCAGCACCGCCAAGTCGGCCAGCGCGCCGGCGTACGACAGGCCGCGCGTGGCGAGTTCGTCGGCCACCGCCAGCACGCCCTTGGCATCGCCGCTGGACAGCGCGTCCAGCAGGCGCACCAGGTGGCGCTGGTCGATGGTGCCGAGCATGCCGCGCACGGCGTCTTCGGTCAGGTTGCCAGCGCTGTACGCGATGGCCTGGTCGGTCAGCGACAGCGCATCGCGCATTGAGCCGGACGCGGCCTGCCCGATCAGGCGCAGGGCCGGCACTTCGAAGCCGACCTGTTCCTCGCCCAGCACCGCCTGCAGGTGGCCCACGATGGAGTCCGCCGGCATCTGCTTCAGATTGAATTGCAGGCAGCGCGACAGCACCGTGACCGGGATCTTCTGCGGATCGGTGGTGGCGAGGATGAACTTGACGTGCGGCGGCGGCTCTTCCAGCGTCTTGAGCATCGCGTTGAACGCGTGCCCGGTGAGCATGTGCACTTCGTCGATCATGTAGACCTTGAAGCGGCCCGCGCCCGGCGCGTAGACGGCCTGCTCCAGCAACTGGGTCATTTCCTCGACGCCGCGGTTGGAGGCCGCGTCCAGCTCGAGGTAGTCGACGAACCGGCCGGCGTCGATCTCGGTGCAGGCGCGACAGACGCCGCAGGGCTTGGAAGTGATGCCGGTTTCGCAGTTGAGCGACTTGGCCAGGATGCGCGACAGCGTAGTCTTGCCGACGCCGCGGGTGCCAGTGAACAGCCAGGCATGATGCAGGCGCTGGGTGTCGAGCGCATGCGTGAGCGCGCGCACCACGTGATCCTGTCCCACGAGGGTATCGAACGATCGCGGCCGCCACTTGCGGGCCAGTACCAGATAAGTCATGGCGGGATTGTAGAGCCTTTGCAAGCGCCTATGCGGTTACCGGCGCGAAATGCAAAAGGGACGGAATCATCTTCCGGGGAAATCCCCTTGGAAAACAACCCCGTCCCCTTTGAGAAACCGGTTGGCGAGCCTTACTCCGGCACTGACCCTAAACGACTATGGCTGCTTCGTTCCCGACCTGACCAGGTTCACCGTCGAACCATGCGAAGGGGCCCGCCAAGCAAGATTCTAGCAGAGCTTCGCGTTGCTCGCTCGGCTAGCCTCTTGCTTGGCGGGCCCCGGGGGGCTGTATGTGCGCCCCCTCCCCGGCCCTCCCCCCGAGGGGGAGGGGGGAAGACTTTGCTTCGCTTGTCTTGGCGGCTCGCTTCGCTTTGCCTTGCTTTGCTTTGCCTTGCTTCGCTTTGCCTTGCTTTGCCTTGCTTTGCTTTGCCTTGCTTTGCCTTGCTTCGCTTTGCCTTGCTTTGCCTTGCTTTGCGCTGCTTTGCTTTGCCTTGCTTTGCTTTGCCTTGCTTTGCGCTGCCTTGCTTTGCGCTGCCTTGCTTTGCGCTGCCTTGCTTTGCTTTGGCTTGCTTTGCTTTGCCTGGGGCGGCGTTGGCTGCTTCGCTGCCTGGCTTACTTTGGCTTGGTTGGGGAGTGCGGGAGCTACAGGTCGATCCAGGCGCGGGCGCGGGGGAAGTAGAGGGCGGCGCGGGCCTTGCGGCCGTCCAGGGCGGTGACTTGGGCGCAGTAGCGCAGGAGCTGGTCGGCGTGGCGTTGGCGCATGCGCTGGGCGAAGGCGTCGGGGGATTCGCTGGATTGGGGGCGGCCTGTCTTGTAGTCGACGATCAGCCAGCCGTCTTCGGTGCTCAGGGCCAGATCGATCACGGAGACCTTGCCGGCGGCGTCGATGAGGGGCCATTCGCGGCGGGCGCCGGATTGGGAGAGGAGCCAGAGGCCGCGGTCGTCGGCGAGGGTGGACTGCAGCGTGTCCAGGACGGCTTCGGCGGCGGCGTCGGCCTGGCTGGCGGGGATACCGGCGCGGGTCAGTTGGCGGCGCATGGCGGGCAGGCGCTGGGCCAGGGCGTCGGCCGGCCAGGCCGCGATGCCGTCCTGGCCGATGCGGGCCAGCCAGGCGTGGGCCAGGGTGCCGATGGCGGCATCGTAGCCGGATTCGAGTTGCCAGGCGGGGTGCTCCGCGCTGTCGCCCCAGGCGCCGCGCGCGGCAGCGGCGAAACCGGGGCTGATGGCGACGTCGGCCAGGCGCGCCAATTGGGCCAGGCCATCGCTGTGTACGCGCCGCAGGGGTTCGCCCTGCCATTCGGGCCCGTCGTCGCGGGGTTCGGCGTTGTCGCCTTCCGTCGCGGGCGGCACGGGTGTTGCCAGGCACGGCCAGAGGCGGCCCAGCAGGCTGGCGGATGGCGGGGTCCTGGCCTGGCCGGTGGCGTCGTCGATGGTGACGTGGCCCACCAGGTGCAGGCGCTTGCGGGCACGGGTGGCGGCCACGTACAGCAGGCGGTCGATTTCGTAGGAAGCGCGGCGCGCCTCGCGCGCGCCGAGATAGCGCGATACCGGGTCGGCTTCGGTTTCGGCGCGCGGCTTGACCGGCCCGAACAGCACCCGTCCGCCGCTTTGCTCGAAGCGCACCAGCGGTGGCTGGTCGCCGCGCGGGGCGCGATGCAGTCCGTAGAGGATGACGGTTTCGAACTGCAGGCCCTTGGACTTGTGCATGGTCATGATCTCGACCGCGGCCTCTTCATCGGCCGCGTCGGGCGCCGCGAACAGGCGCGCAATGCCGGCGTCCAGCGCGGCCGCATCGATGGCGCCATGGGGAGCCAGGCGCTCGACCAGTTGGAACAGGCTTTCGGCATCGTTGGCCACCGAGGGGCCGCTGTAGAGCGCGGGCCCGCCCAGGCGGCGCCACAACGTCTCGACCCAGGCCGCGAACGGCATGGCGCCCGAGGCGTTGCGCGTGTCCAGCAATATCGCCGCCACTTGCCGCAGGCGCGCGTACTCATCGGGACGCAGCAGGGTTGCGGCCGAAGGCGGGGCGGCCTCGGGCGCGACAGCGTCGAACAATGATCCCTGGCGCACCGCCGGCGCGCAAAGCAAGGGAGACGCCGCGGCCTGCACCGGCGCCGGTCGCAGCAACCGTTCCAGCAACACCGGCACCGGCGTCACATGATCGCCGCCGAACAGGCGCTGCAACGACTCCAGCGTCAGGCCGCAGAACGGCGCGCGCAGCACCGACAGCCACGCCAGCCGGTCGCCCGGATGCGACAAGGCCCGCACCAACTGCACCAGGTCCGCCACCACGGGCCGCAACGCCAGCGGCACCAGGTCCACCGCCCGGCAGCGGATACCTTCCTGCGCCAGCCGGCGGGTCAGGTTGCCCAGATGGCTACGGGCCCGCACCAGGATGGCGACCGGGTGCTTGCTGCCCGCGTGTTCGGCCAGCGCCTGCCGCACCAGGCCGACGGCGATGTCCTCGGCCTGCTCTTCGGCCGACGCGGCGCCGGCGCGCGACCAGGCGGGATGGAAACGCACCGCCGGTTCCGGCAAGGCCTCGTGGAAGGCGCTGGACGGACTGTACTTGATGGCGCCCGCGGCGGCGTCGCTGCGCTTGGGCAGCAATTGCGAGAACGACTGGTTGACCCATTCCACAATGCCGGCCTGCGAGCGGAAATTGTCGGTGAGGTTGAGAAACCCCGGCTGCAATTCGCCCACGCCCTGCTCCGCCACTTCCAGGAACAGCCCTACTTCCGCCTTGCGGAAGCGGTAGATCGACTGCATCGGGTCGCCCACCAGGAACAGGCTGCGGCCGTCGCCCGCCTGCCAGCCGGCGGTCAGCGTGCGCAACAGGTCGAGCTGCGTCTGGCTGGTGTCCTGGAATTCGTCGATCAGCAGATGACGGATGGAAGCATCCAGCTTGAGCAGCAGTTCGCCAGGATCGTCGGCGCTGCCCAGCGCCGCGGCGGCGCGCTGCGAAATCTCGATGAAGTCGACCTCGCCCGTATCGGCGAAACGCAGCCGCAGTTGCGCCACGGCCAGGGTCAGCGTCATCAGTTGCGCGCCCAGCACTTCCCATTGGGCATCGCTCAATTGCGGCGCGGGGATATCGCGCACGGCGGCCAGGCGCCGCACCCACGCGGCATCGCCATCGGCGCTCTCGAGCCAGGCGACGAAAGGCTCCTTGTGCGCGCACTTGGCGGGAAAGCCAAGGTTCTTGTTGACCGTCTTGCGCAGCGAGCCGGCGCTGGTCAGCAGCAAATGCGCGACGGCGCGCCACTGCTCCAGCACCTCGGCGTCGGCCGGCAGTTCATCGGTCCAGTCGCGCAGCGCCGCCAGCCGGTCGTCTTCGCCGCCATCCTGCAACTGGGCCGCTGCCAGGCGCGCCGGACCGGACAGGGCTTCGGCCCAACCATATGGCATGGCCTCGCACAGCGCGTCCAGATCCTCGCCAATGGCCTCGGCCAGGGTTTCTTCCAGAGCCTCGCGGTCGGAGCCGTGGCGCAGCAGGGGCAGCCATTGGTCGCGCTGCCCCAGCATGTCGGCGATGGCGTCCTTGGCGGCCTGTACGTCCACGTCCATGTGCTGCAGCAGGATGCGCACCGCGTCGTAGTCGTCCGCCAGATCGAGCGTGGCACGGGCCGCGGCCTCGTAGTGCGCGCGCGCGTCGTCGGTGATCTCGGGCATGCCGCCCAGTTCGGACAGCCAGGGCATGCTGCGCACCAGCCCGGCGCAGAACGAGTCGATGGTGCGGATCGCCAGGCGCGCCGGGTGCTCCAGCAAATGCCACTGCTGCTCGTCGTTGCGCGCCAGGGCGGCGCGCGCCAGCTCCCAACTGCGGCGTTCGTGGGCGGCCTCGGGCGGCGCGTCCAGGCCGCGGCGCAGCTTGCTCAGCACGCGCGCATGCATCTCGGACGCGGCCTTGCGCGTGAAGGTGATGGCGACGATTTCCTCGGGGCGATTGACGGTGGCCAGCAGCGCCAGGATGCGGTCGGTCAGCAGCTCGGTCTTGCCGGACCCGGCGGGGGCCTGCACCAGGAACGAGCGCGCGGGGTCCAGCGCGGCCGCGCGCGCGGCGTGGTCCTGGGGCTGGCGTTCGACATCGGCCATGGCTCAGGCGTCCTCATCGTCCAGGTGCAAGCGCAGAAAGGGCAGCGCATCGCAGTATTTCAGGTCGTCGCGCCGGTAAGCGACATTGGCGGCGTGGCCCGCCACGTACTCGTCGGCCAGCGACTCGATCGCGGCGCGCCAGCGCTGGCGGATCTCGGGCCAGGAAAGGCCGTCGAAGTACTTGCTCTCGGCCGCCAGCGTCACGCCTTCCATGCCCAGGTCTTCGTCGGCCAACCCCTGCGCCGCCACCTGGCGCGCATGGATCTGGGCCAGCACCAGGCCGGCCACCTCGCCACCGGCGGCATCGGCCAGCACCGAGGCATAGAACGGCAACTGCACGTTCACCGGGCGGCTGCGCGACCAATCGGGCTCGGGCTTGGCCGCCGCCACGCCGGTTTTGTAGTCGAGGATGACATTGCGGCCGTCGGCCAGCGTGTCGATGCGGTCCAGCCGCAGTTTCAGGTGCAGCGCGCCATGGCGCCATTCGTGGTTCTTCTCGACCTGCGCCACCGCGAACGGCAGCCGCCGGGCTTCCAGGTCCAGCCACGATGCCAGCACCGTCAGCGCGCGGGCGCATTCGAGTTCCTTCAGCGCCGGCGCATACTGCTGCAGTTCTTCCTCGGCGGCCTGCGCCACCGCCTGCTCCAGCAAGACCGGCAAGCGGCCGCCGGCCAGCGTGTCGTGCAACGCCTCCTGGTCGGGCAGCATGCCCCACACCAGTTCCAATGCCTTGTGCAGGAACTGGCCGCGCACGTTCACGCTGGCCGCGTCGGCATAGGCCGCGAGTTCGCGCCCGCCCAGCCGGTGGCGCACGAACGCCCACAGCGGATTGCGCGCCTGCGTATCCAGCACGTCCAGGCCTCCGCCGCCACGGTCGTCCGATGCCAGGGGCGGGCCTTGCGCGTCGTCCAGGGTTTCCTGCGGCAAGGCGGACACGGCCGCGGCCGGCGCGGGCCGCCAATCGGTCAGGGCAGCCGCGGCGATCAGCGGCGACGGCCGCAACTCGCGTTCGCCGTCCATGTGCGCGTGGCTGACGATGACCTGCGGCGCGCAGCGGCACAGCGCCGCGTATATGCCTTCGGCCCACTCGCGTTCGCGCTCGGGCGTGGCGCGCGGCGCATTGGCCTGGCGCAATACCGCCAGCGGCAGCAACGGGTTCGGCTTGGGCGAGGCCGGCAGCACATCGTCGGTCAGCCCCAACATCCAGATACCATCCCAGAAACCGCCTTCGGCTTCCAGCAGGCCCAGCACGTCGAGCCGCGCCAGCGGATCACGCTGCGGCTGGAATGCGGCCGAGCGCGCCACGCTCTGGAGCAGGTTGACCGCGGCCACGCCGCCCAGCTTGCCGGCGGCTGGCGCCAGCGCCGAGAAGCCGCCCAGCGCCTCGCCTAGCGCGCCCAGTACCTGATAGCCGACGCTGTCCAGCGCGCCCTCGCCGGGAAAGCCAAGCGCCGTCAGCGCCGCCTTCATGCGCAGCATCCAGACATCGCTGGTGGCGTGCGTGCCCCCCTTTGTCCAGATCCCCATGGCCTGGTCCCAGGCCTGCGCCAACGGCGGCAACTGCGACAGTTGCTTGCGCCATTCCATCGCGGACAGGTGGATCTGGCCGCGGCGGCGCCAGCGCGTGTCGAGAGCGGCCATGCCGGCGCGTTCGCTGACGTCGCCCGCGCAGTGGCCCGCCAGAAGCGCGGCGCCCAGCACTTCGACGCCGCACCCCTTGCCCGCTGCGCACTCGGCCAGCGCGCGCAGCCAGGCCAGCGCGGCGCGCGCCAGCGGCCATTCGTCCAGCGGACGGCCGACCGCGACGTTGAACGCGAACGCCGGCGCGCCATCATGGCCCGCCAGCGCCTGGCTGAGGACGCGCCGCGCGAACGGCGATTCGGCTTCGAGCTGGGGCGAGACGATGGCGTAGCGGCCGGCGGGATGGCGCTTCAACTGGCTGGCGGCCCACTCGGCCGCGGCGCGCCATTCGGCGCCCTGCTCCGGCGCTTCGTAGCGACGCGGCTCGGCGGGCGCGCGCTGCGTGTCGCGCCATTGCGCGATCAGGCAGCCCTGTTCCTCGAACGCCCGCAGCAGGCGCCGAAAACGCGGCGACATATCGGTGAAACCGGCCAGGACCAGATGGCCGGGCACGGCCAGGCGGCCGTCTTCGAGCGCCCGCAGCACGCGGGCGTAGCCCTGGTTGGCGTCTTCGGCGTCAATGGCGGCCAGGACCTGGCGATAGCGTTCGCGCCAACGGGCGAAACCGCGGTATTCGTCGGTGTCGGCGCCGGACGGTACGCGCAGCGCCCACTCGTCCATGAGTTGGTCGGCGTCCATAGACAGGCGCGCGGCCTGGCTCGCGTCGAGCAGCACGCGCTCGGCCTCTTCGGCGCGAATGGCCTCGGTCCAGACCAGTTGGGTGGCGAAACCGTCGAGACGGTAGGCGGGTACGTCCTGGTCGTCCTCGAATGCCAGTTCGTTGGCGGACTCGGCCAGCCAGGCGGACAGCGGCAGGATGCGGGGCAACTCGCTGACCTGGCGTTCCTGGCGCAACAGGCCGGCCAGCTCGAGCGTGAGCCGGCGCGACAGGCGGTTGTTGACCGTCAGCAGCAAAAGATCGGCGGCGGGCATGCCACCGATTTCGGACAGGCCGAGGTCAGGATAGGAAGGCGGAGCGTCCTGCATGAAAGGGCGAAGAATCATTTACCGCCGTAGGATACCGCGAGCGCGCCCCGCCCGCGGAGTCAGCACCGGGCAGCATGGGCCGGCGCGCTGCAGGCTACCTAGAAGCCGCACAGCGAGGCCAGGTTCTCCCAGTGAATCTGCATGTCGGGCCGGGTATAACCCCAGAACGCCAGGCCCAGCACCAGCGCCAGCGCCGTCCAGCCCAGCAGCCGCCAGCCGCGGTGGCGGCGCACGGGAGCGGTGGCTGGGCGAGTGTCCATGGCGGGCTCCGGTATCTCAGGCGGCCGCCGGCCGCGCCAAGGGTTGTTCGCGCACCGGCAGGCACAGCAGCGCCGCGGCCACTGCCAATACCACACCCAGCCACCAGACCAGGTCGTAGTTGCCGGTCCTGGCATAGGCATAGCCGCCCAGCCAGACGCCGATGAAGCTGCCGACCTGATGACCCAGGAAAACAATGCCGGACAGGGTCGCGGCATAACGCAGGCCATAGATCTGGCCGATCAGCCCCTGCGTCAGCGGCACCGTGCCCAGCCAGAACAAGCCCATCCAGGCGGCGAACGCATACAGCACCCACGGCGACAGCGGCAGCCACAGCAGCAGCAGGATGCCGAAGGCGCGCATGCCGTAGACCACCGCGAGCAGGCGCTTCTTGCTGTACTGGCCGCCGAGTTTGCCGGCATAGAACGACCCCAGCACGTTGAACAGCCCGATCAGCGCGATCGCGGTGGCGCCCTGCCCCGGCGTCAGGCCGCCGTCGGTGACATAGGCCGGCAAGTGCAGCGTGATGAAGGCCGTGTGGAAGCCGCAGACGAAATAGCTCCAGAACAGGAAGTGGAACGACGGATGCCGCACCGCCTGCCGCACCGCCGCCGCCAGCGACTGCTGCGGTCCGCCGTGGGCTTGCGGACGGCCTCGCAGGAAATAGGCCAGCGGCGCCGCACAAGCAACGAACAGCGACAGCACCCACAACGCGCCAGGCCAATCCAGGCCGGTGATCAGCGCCTGCCCGGTCGGCACCACGGCAAACTGGCCGAGCGAACCGCCGGCGCTGGCGATGCCCATGGCCGTACTGCGATAGGCGGGCGGCACGGCGCGCGCCACCACCGGCAGGATCACCGGGAACGTGGTGCCGGCCTGACCCAGGCCGACCAGCACGCCGGCGCTCAGGTACAGCGTGGTCTCGTCGGTCGCGAAACGCGTGCCGATCATGCCCAGCATATAGAGCACCGCGCCCAGCGCGATGGTGCGGCCGGAGCCATAGCGGTCGGCCAGAATGCCCATGAAGATGCAGGCCACGCCCCAGACCAGGTTCTGTAACGCGAAGGCCATGGAAAACACCTCGCGGCCCCAGCCATGGGCCAGGCCCATCGGCTGCATGAACAGGCCGAAGGTGGCGCGCACGCCCATGGCCAGCAGCACCACCAGGGTGCCCAGGATGATGGTGCGCAGGTAACGCGTATCGGTAGTGCTCGGCATGGTTGTTCTTATTGATGGAGAAAAACGCCCCCTCCTCGGGGCGGCCGGGCCTTGGGCCAGACGCGCACATCATAAACAAATAACGTGGAGCAATCGGGAATACCCGCGTCGGCGCATCGCACATGGCGTGCGCGATGCGCTCGCCGGACTGCCATTCGGAATATAGTTGATTTTATCAACCATATATTCCAGAATGGGCTTTTCCCCATCCTGATAAGCCATGACTCTGCAAACCCCGCTGACCCGCCTGCTGGGCACGCGTTATCCCATCATCCAGGGCGGCATGAGCTGGGCCTCGTCGAATGCGGCGCTGGCGCTGGCGGTGTCGCGCGCCGGCGGACTCGGCGTGATCGCGGCCGGCCCGATGTACCCCGAGGCGCTGCTGGCCGCCATCCGCGAGGTGCGCGCCGGCACCGACGCGCCCTACGCCGTCAACATTCCGCTGTACAACAAGCGCGCGCAGGAGCACATGGACATCGCCCTGGCCGAAGGCGTGCCGGTCATCATCGCGTCGCAGGGCGGACCGCAGAAGCACATCGGCCGCGCGCGCGAGGCCGGCGTCAAATGGCTGCAGGTGATCGCCAGCCCCGAACACGCCGCCAAGGCCGAAGCGGCCGGCGTGGACGCGGTGATCGCCGTCGGCCTGGAAGCCGGCGGCCATCCCGGCCCCGATGAAGTCGGCCTGCAGGTCCTGCTGCGTTCAGTGGTGCGGCGCGTGTCGGTGCCAGTGGTGGCGGCCGGGGGCATCGCCGACGGCGCCGGCATCGCCGCCGCGCTGTGCCTGGGCGCGGCCGGCGCGCAACTGGGCACCCGCTTCCTGCTGACGCCCGAGGCCGGCGTGTGCGATGCCTACAAGGATGCGGTGCTGGCGGCCGGCGTCGCCGACACCACGCTGGTGGGCCGCGGCCGTTCGCCCGTGCGCATGCTGCGCAACGCGTTTGCCCGCGACTACCTCGCGGCCGAACGGGGCGGCGACGAGGCCACGCTGGAAACGATGTTCGCCCGCAGTTCCTTGAAGCAGGCCGCCTTCGACGGCGACGTGCAGGGCGGCAAGGTCGAGGCCGGCCAGAGCGCGGGATTGATCGACAGCCTGCAGCCGGCCGGCGCGGTGGTCGAGCAACTGGTGGCGCAAACGCGCGACGCGCTCAGGCGCGCGGCGTTGCTGGCGGGGTGAGCCAGGGATTCACAAGGTTGACGCCGCAACCGGAAAAATCAGACACGTTCCGCGTCACAAGCGTCATCCCGTGCACCAGCGCGGTCGCGGCAATGAAGGCGTCCCGCTCGGGACGCAGATCCGGCACATGCAATCTGGCGCAGCGCAATGACACCGCCGTATCGAGCGGTAAGGTCCGGTCGGAGAATTCCGGCAAGACGCGATCGCGCATCCAGGCGCGCAGGCGGCTGCCTTGCCCGGCATCCCGCCGCTCGATGCGCAGGATGCCGATCTCGATTTCCATGAGCGTGATCGCCGAGACGTAGAAATTCGCCGCGTCCTCGTTGGAGAACCAGGCGACCACGTTCACGTCCGCCCTGCCGTCGCCCGCCTTGCGCAACTCGGACAGCACGTTGGTATCCAGCAGGAACATCATTCGACGTCCGCGGGGCGGGGCAGCTCGCGTGAACGAGGGGCATCGAGTTCGATCCCGGCAAGGCCCGGCATCGACAACGCGCTGACGAGATTTCGTTTTTGGCCGACCAGGCGCCAATATTCTTCGATGCCGAGCAGGACATGGGATGGCTTGCCGCGGTCCGTGATGAACACCGGGCCGAGCAGGGCCGCCTTCTTGGCGCGGGTCACGTCCTGATTGAGTTCCCGGCTGGACAGTGTGGTGATGGACATGGCGCATCCCTTGATCCTTGCAAATAACGTAGTAACGTTACTACGTTGGAATTGACAAAACAACCCCGGCAGCCGAAGCCACCGGGCGGATTGTCCCGCTCATCAGGATGCAACCAGGGCGGCGAACCATCATTCTGGCCGCCGGAATAGTCCTATTTCTTCATCAGCCCCGCCGCCTGCACCAGCTTGCGCATGGCGGTCTGGTCCTTCTCCACGAAGGCCGTGGCTTGCTGTGGCGTCATGTTCCACAGGTCCACGCCCTGCGCTTGCATCAGCTTGCTGTACGCGGGATCGGCGTTGACCTTGGCCACCGCCTCGTTCAGCCGCTGCAGAATCTCCGGCGGCGTGCCCTTGGGCGCGGCCAGGCTGTACCAGGAGGCGGACTCCGCGCCCTTCACGCCGGATTCGGCCAGCGTCGGCACATCTGGCAGCAACGGCGAGCGGTGGTCGTTGGCGTAGGCCAGCGCCTTGAGCCGACCGCTACGGATGAACTGCAGGCTGGCGGCCAGGTTCAGCACCGCCATGTCCACCTGCCCGCCGACCAGGTCATTGATGGCGGGCGCCGCGCCGCTATAGGGAATGTGGACGATGTCCACGCCGGTGCGTTCACGGAACAATTCGGCGCCCAGGTGGGGCGAGCTGCCCGGCCCGGCCGAGGCATAGTTGATGCGGCCCGGCTCCTTGCGCGCCATCGCGATCAACTGCTCGATGTTGTCGGCCTTGAGCGTGGGCCGCACCACCAGCATGTTGGGCTGGTTGGCGACGATCGAGACGAAGGCGAAGTCCTTGATGCCGTCGTACGGCGTCTGCTGCATCAGCGGCGTCACCACGTGGGCGGCCGAGGTGCCGAGCAACAGCGTGTAGCCGTCCGGCTTGGCTCGCGCCACGAAGTTGGCGCCGATGGCCGCGCCGCCGCCCGCCTTGTTTTCGACGATGACAGCCTTGCCCAACTGCTTTTCCAGCTCGCGCGCCAGCGCCCGCCCCAGCACGTCGGCGGGACCGCCGGCCGCATACGGGTTGACCAGCGTGATCGGCTGCGTGGGATAGGAATCGGCGGCGACGGCAGGAGCGCACAGCGCGCCCGCCACCGCTGCGCCGCACAACAGGCGCTTCAGAGTCTTCATGGTTTGTCTCCTGGGATATTGTGTTTTATGTGTGATGCGGGGAAAGGCCCCGGGGCCCATGGCCCCGATGGCTAGATCGCGCCCTGCGCGCGTAAAGTCTCGATCTGCGCCGGCGACAGGCCGAGCCGGCCGGCCAGCACGCTGTCGGTGTGCTCGCCCAGCAAGGGCGGGCGCTCCAGCCTCGGATCGTCGAAACCGTCGAACTTGAACGGCACCGGCACGGCGCCGAAGCGGCCGATGGACGGATGCTCGTAGCTGGCCACCATGCCGCGCGCCAGCACGTGCTCGTTGCGCAGGATCTCCTCCACATCCAGGATCGGGCCGGCCGGCACGCCGCGCGCGTCGCAGCGGCGGCACAGTTCGTCGCGCGTCAGGCGCGCGGCGGCGGCCGACAGGCCGGCCATGACCTCGTCACGGCGCGCCACGCGCACGGCGTTGCGCGCCAGCTCCGGATCGTCGGCCCACTGCGGCAGGTCCAGCGCCTCGCACAGCGGCTTCCAGTGCTGGTCGCTGCCGGTGATCTGCACCCAGCGGCCGTCGCCGCACTCGAAGGCGGCGGAGGGCACCCGGCCGGGATGCTCGGTGCCCAGCCGTGGCGGCACTTCGCCCAGCGCGAAGTAACGCGCGGCTGCCAGCGACAGCAGTCCCACCTGTCCGTCCAGCATGGAGAAGTCGATGTGGCAGCCCTGCCCCGATCGCGCCCGTCCCACCAGCGCCGACAGGATGCCGATGGCGGCCCACAGGCCCGAGGTCAGGTCGCTCACCGGCAGGCCCGGCTTGACCGGACCGCCGCCGCGCTCGCCGGTCAGGCTCATGATCCCGCCCATGGCCTGGAACACGGTGTCATAGCCCTTGCGCGGCGCGTACGGCCCGGTCATGCCGAACCCGGTACACGAGAAATAGATCAGGCCGGGGTGGTCCGGCGCGATGTGCTCGCGGTCCAGGCCATATTTGGCGAGCGTGCCGACCGGGAAGTTCTCGACCACCACGTCGCAGGTCTGCGCCAGGCGCCGGATCACGGCCTGCCCCTCGGGATGGCGGAAGTTCACCGTGACCGACCGCTTGCTGCGGTTGAATGCAAGGTAATAGGCCGACTCGGTGCCGCCCTCGCCTTGCACCTTGGGTTCGAAGCCGCGCGTCTCGTCGCCGCCGCCGGGCTGCTCGACCTTGATGACCTCGGCGCCCAGCTCGGCCAGGATCATCGAGGCGAACGGGCACGCCAGCACGCGCGACAGGTCCAGGATGGTGACGCCTTCAAGCGGCCTCATCGCGCCGCTCCCTGGCGAAAGCCGCGCATGATGACGTTGGCGTCGCGGCCCACGCCCAGCGCCTCGCCCAGCCCCAGGTCAGCCGCGCGGTGGAAGGCGCGCTTGGTCAGGCCCATGGCGGCCGGCTCCCAGCCGGCCAGGCGCTGCGCCATCGCCAACGCCTGGTCCAGCACCTGCGCGGCGGGCGCGACACGGTTGGCGATGCCCAGTTGCAATGCACGCGCGCCGTCGATCGGCTCGGCCATCGCCACCAGTTCGAAGGCATGCTTGCGGCCGACCTGCCGTACCAGATTGGCCATGACCACCGCGGCCACGATGCCGTGGCGCAGTTCCGGATAGCCAAAGCGCACGTCCTCGGCCATCACCGTCAGGTCGCAGGCCAGCGCCAGGCCGGCGCCGCCGCCGAGCGCGTTGCCATGGACCGCGCCGATCACGGGTTTGACCATGCGCGAGAACACCAGGTGCAGGTCAGTGGTGAGATCCGCGCGGCGCAGCACCGCGTCCGGCTGCTCGGGTGTCAGCGCCGAGAACTCGGTGGTGTCGGCGCCGGCACAGAACGACTTGCCGTTGCCCGCCAGCACCACGGCGCGGATCGTGTCATCGCGGTCGGCCTGGCGCAACGCGTCCAGCAATGACGTGGTCAGCGCGGTGTTCAGGGCGTTGTGCTTTTCCGGACGGTTCAGGCGCAACAGCCGGACGGCGTCCAGGTCTTCGATGATCAGTTCCGACATCACGGATATCCTCTGCCAATGGCAACAACGAAAGTGATTGATTAAATCAACAATAAAGGTAAAAAAAGGCGCGAGCCCGCGCCCACGCGTTCAGCGCGGCTGCACGCCGCGGCCGCGACGCGCCGGCACCTCCGCCTTGCATTCATTCAGCATATCCAGCGCATGCGCCGTCAGCTTGTCCAGCATGCGCTCCATGGCTTCGCGCTCGGCCTCCGACAGCACCGACAGCATGTCCTCGTTGCGCTCGATAGCGGCCGGGAAGATCTCGTCATACAGCGCGCGGCCGGCGCGTGTCAGGTCCAGGCTGACGCCGCGGCCGTCCTGGCTGTCGGCGCTGCGCTGGATCAGGCCGCGTTCGATCAGTTCGGACACGGTGCGGCTGGCCTGGCTCTTGTCGATGTTGGCCTCGCGCGCCACCGCGTTCAGCGACATGTCCGGCGCCGCGCCCAGCAGCGCGATGATGCGCCACTCGCGCGGGCCCACGCCGTAGCGACTTTCGTTCAGGCCGGCGGCAATGCGGCTGGACACGTAGGCCAGCCGGTTCAGGCGGTACGAGAACAGTTCCTTCAACGCGCGGGGCGCGGGGCGCGCGGTGGCGGACTTGGATGCGGTGCGGGTGGCCATGGGCGGACTCTTCAGATGCGGAACAAAACGGCGCGCGCGCGCGTCGCGCGCCGCTGCCCGCATGATATACAAACGCGGGCGGCGATCATCATGCGGCCGCCTCCCGCGCAACGCCGAGCAGCGGGTTCAAGCCGCTTTGCGCCACCCGGCTGTGCAGCGCGCGCCCCAGCACCGCCTCGCAATGGCGCGACACCGCGTCCATCGCCGCCAGGTCCAGGCCGGTGCGCACGCCCATGGACTCGAACAGATTGACCAAGTCCTCCGTCGCCACGTTGCCGGTATGACCGCCGCCGTAGCGTACTTTGGCCGGATGGCCGCCGACACCGCCGAACGCGCAATCGAAGTGCGTCACGCCCGCCTCCAGCGCGGCCACGTAGTTCACCAGGCCGGTGGCGCGCGTGTCGTGGAAATGCGCCACCGGCGTCACCTCGGGCACCTCGCGCGCCATCCGGCCATACAGGCCGCGCACCGAGGCCGGCGTGGCCATGCCGGTGGTGTCGCCCAGCGTGACGATGCGCACGCCCAGCGCGGCGAAGCGGCGCACGTCGGCCATCACCGTGTCGGGATCGACAGCGCCTTCGAAGGGACAGCCGAACGCCACCGAGATCGTGCCGATCAGGCGAAAACGGCCGTTCGCCAGGCGCGCCATCGCGGCGATGTTGTCCCATTGGGCGGCGCGCTCACGCTTGAGGTTGCGCGTCGAATGCGATTCGCTGGCCGAGACCAGCAGGCTGATCTCGTTGGCGCCGATACCGGCATCCAGGTCGACCAGCGCGCGCTCGACGGCGCGTTCGTTGGCGCAGGTGGCCTTGTACCAGACGCCCGCGCGCCGCGGCAGCGCCGCCAGCAACTCGGTGGCATCGGCGAATTGCGGCACGATCTTGGGATTGGAATACGAGGTCGCCTCGATCCGTTCAAAGCCCAGCGCCGCGAAACGGTCGATCAGGTCAATCTTGACCGCCGTGCCGATGAAGTCGGGCTCATGCTGCAGCCCATCGCGCGCGAAGCATTCGCACAGCACCACGTCGCGCGCGCTCATGCCTGTTGCTCCAGCCCGAACAGCGCCAGCGCGTGGGCGCGCAGCTTGTTCTTCTGCACCTTGGAACTGCCGGTCATGCCGATGTGCTCGAAGCTGTCGACGATCTCGACATAGCGCGGCACCTTGAAGTTGGCGCAACGCGCCTTGCACCAGGCCGTCAGTTCCTCCGCTGTGCACTCCTGGCCGTCCTTGAGCAACACGAACGCCGCCGGCACTTCGCCCAGGCGCGCATCGGGCACGCCGACCACTTGCGCCATGCGCACGGCGGGATGGCCGTGCAGGGTCTCTTCCACCTCCGCCGGCGCGACGTTCTCGCCGCCCACGCGGAACATGTCCTTGAGGCGGCCCACCATGCGCAACCGGCCCGCCGCGTCCATTTCGCCCAGGTCGCCGGTGCTGAGCCAGCCATCCGCGCCGAGCGCCCGGGCGGTGGCCTCCGGCATCTTGTAGTAGCCCTTCATCACGCTCCAGCCGCGCGCCTGGATCTCGCCCTGCATGCCGGCCGGCAATGGCTCGCCCGTGCCCGGGTCCACCACCCGCACCTGCATGCCGGGATGCGGCAACGCCCACCCCATGGCGCGCAGCTCGAACGGATCGTCGTGCGCGGACAGGGTGATGTTGGGCGAGGCTTCCGATTGGCCGTAGGCATTGCAGATAGCGGGCACGCCCATCACGTCGCGGATCTTCTGCATCACCTGCGGACCGGCCGCCGCCCAGCCACCGCGCAGGTGAATGCGCGCCCGATCGAAATCGGGATGGCCCATCAACATGAGGAAGATGGTGTCGTTGCCGGAAGTCAGCGTGCAGCGTTCTTCGTCGAGCATGCGCAACGCTTCGGCCACGTCGAACTTCGGCAGCGTCAGCAGGCAGCAACCGGTCATCAGGCTCACCAGGATCGACAAGGTCGTGCCGGCCACATGGAAGTACGGACGGATACTGAAATAGCGGTCGTCCGGCCGCACGCCGATGCGCTGCGCCGCGGCCCAGGCATTGGTCAGCATGTTGGCGTGCGTCAGCATCACGCCCTTGGGAAACGAGGTGGTGCCCGAGGTGTACTGGATCAGCAGGACGTCGTCGGGCGCCACGGCGCGCATGGCGTCATCGAGCTCGGCATCGCCGGCCGCGGCGCCCGCGCAGAGGAAGTCATGCCACGACTGCGCCCCCTTGGGGCAACGCTCGCCCAGCACCACCACGCGCCGCAGCAACGGCAGGGCCTGTCCGGGCAGCGCTGTGTCCAGCGCCGGCTCGACCTGCGCCAGCAGATCGAGGAAGTCGATGCCCAGGAACGTGTCGGCGGTCAGCAGCAGCTGGACGTCCGCCTGCTTGAGGCAGAACGCCAGCTCATCGGTCTTGAAGCGGGTGTTGACCGGCACCGTCACGACGCCGAGCATGGCACAGGCGTAGAACACCTGTACCCAGGTGCCGCCGTTGCCCAGCAACACGCCGACGTGGTCGCCACGGCGCACGCCCGCCGCATGCAGCCCCCGGGCGATACGGCGCGCAGCCTCGTGCAGCGCCGCCCAGGTATGGCGTTCGCCCGGCGCGACGAAGGCTTGCGCGGCGCCGCGCTCGGCCACCTGACGCGCCAGCGCCCGCGACAGGGTGGTCGCTTCGATCATGCCTGGTCTCCCGTCGCGCCGAATCCGGCGATAGCCTGCTTCCAGTCCGTGCCGCGCAGGTTTTCCTCGATGGCCAGCAACTCGATCGCCATCGCGCCTTCGCGCGTCGTCGCCAATCCCTGGTCGATACTGCGCTTGGTCAGTCTGACGGTCAGGGGCGCGGCGCGCGCAATGGCCGCGGCCATCTGCGCCGCCTCGGCGGCAAGCGCCTCGGGCGCATAGACCTGGTTGACCAGGCCGATCTCGCGCGCCTCGGCAGCGTCGAAGCGGCGGCCGGTAAACAGCAGTTCCTTGGCCTTGCGGGCGCCGGCGATGCGCGGCAGGCGCTGGGTGGCGCCTACAGTGCCCCAACCCACCTCCGGATAGCAGAACGTGGCCTCGGACGAGGCCAGCACGAAGTCGCAGGCCGCGGCGATCTCGCAACCGGAACCGAACGCGGCGCCCTGCACCACCGCGATCACCGGCTGCGGCATGCGTTCGATGGCGGCATAGGCGGCGAAACCCTGCACGCGGCGCGCCGTCATTTCGGCGTTCGACATGGTCTTGCGCTCTTTCAGGTCGGCGCCGGCACAGAACGCCGACCCCGCCGCGGCGATCCGCACGACATGCGCATCGGGGTTGTCCGCCAGTTGCTGCATGACCTGCACCAACTCGGCGCACATCAGGGAATTGAGTGCATTGCGGCTGTCGGGACGATTCAGCGTCACCGTGGCGACACGGTCCTGCAGGTCCAGCAGGATCGTGTGGAAAGTCGGGGTCATGCCTGCTCCTGGATGTTCTGGGTAGGGGGCCGAAGGGACCACGCTGAGCGCGGCGCCGTCCGGCCATGCGGGCAATATAGGGCATATAGTTGATTTAATCCACTACTTTTCGGCAAATGCGGCGCCCGTCCCGAGCGCCACGACGCCGCGCCCGCCAGCGAGGCTTCCGGTCGCCTGATAGACTGCGCCTGGTCGGGTATGATCGCCACGCAATGGTGATACACTTGCGCCCCTTGGTCTTTCCCTGGAATATCAATGCACTAGCCCGCTGCACGGGCCGGCTGGTGCCGACGGGGCCGGATCACCGCGGGAGAGGCAGCCACGCCATCCCCACCGTCTCGCCGTAGTTAAATGGATATAACCGGCCCCTCCTAAGGGTCAATTGGTGGTTCGATTCCACCCGGCGAGGCCACCCCTCCCGGCCTCGATCACGCAGGCCCATCGCAAGCCGTTCCCACGCATTCAGCCAACTGAGGGTTATTCCGGGCTACGCTCACACGCCGCCCGCCAGTAGCGTCGCGGAACGCGTGCGGCGACGAGTACGTCATCCGTCAATACGACCCCGATATTTTTTTTCCCGATGAGGGTGAATCGTCTTGCGCACAACTTGAAATTGCTGTTTAAATTCGACGCGTAAGCCCCTAATTCATCTGGACTTTTCCGGAACCGCCACAAGCCCGATCCGGGAAACGATTCTTCACAGACTGACAAGCCTGCTCAAACCATGGCATTTACCTGGAAACGTGCAATTGCGAA
Organism: Achromobacter sp. 46006; assembly: GCF_059761975.1. Classification (NCBI taxonomy): domain Bacteria; kingdom Pseudomonadati; phylum Pseudomonadota; class Betaproteobacteria; order Burkholderiales; family Alcaligenaceae; genus Achromobacter; species Achromobacter sp. 46006. The sequence goes on along the minus strand of NZ_JCBANN010000051.1, from coordinate 3,046 downwards.
CGCGATAGCGCCGGCGGCGCTGGCGATGTGCGCGCTCCTGCCCTCTGCCGCGCTCGCCGCGAAGAACACCGATCCTTGCAAGACCAACGCCAAGTCGGCCGCCTGCAAGGCGCAACAAGCCAAGAAAGCCCCCGCGCCCACCAAGAAGGCCGGCGCCCCCAAACAGAGCGCGGCCAAAGGCGCGCCCAAGGCCGCCGCCGGCAAGCAAGCCGCGCCGAAGTCGGCCGCCGCAAAAGCCACGCCCAAGGGCGCCACAGGCAAACAGGCCGCAGGCAAGGGCGCGCCCAAGCAAGTTGCCGGCAAGAAGGCGCCGCCCAAGGGTGGCAAGCAGGCCGTCGCCCAACACGGAACATCCAAGAAGGGCGCTGCCGGCAAGAACGGCAAGCCGAACAAGCCGTCGCGCGCGCAGCGCACGGCTGCCGCCGCAGCTGCGGCGGCCATGCCGCCGCCCGCGGTGTCGGTGCGCGCCGAGGCCGCCGCGCTGCGTTCCAGCACGGCCTATGTGCAGGACCTGGCCACGTCCACCGTTATCTTCGCCAAGAACGAAAACGTGGTGCGCCCGATTGCCTCGATTTCCAAGCTGATGACTGCCGTGGTCGTGGTGGACGCCAACCAGCCCATGGACGAGATGCTCGAAATCACCGATGACGACATCGACGGCCTCAAGCACACCACCTCGCGCCTGCGCGTGGGTACCCGCCTGTCGCGCGGCGACATGCTGCACCTGGCGCTGATGTCTTCCGAGAACCGTGCCGCCAACGCGCTGGGCCGCAATTACCCGGGCGGCCTGCCCGCCTTCGTGGCGGCCATGAACGCCAAGGCGCAGTCGCTGGGCATGACCAGCACGCATTTCATCGAGCCCACCGGCCTGTCCAGCAACAACGTCTCGTCGCCGCACGACCTGGCCCGACTGCTGCGCGCCGCGGCGCAGCGCCCGTTGATCCACCGCTATTCCACCGATACCGAGTACGACGTCGAGATCAACAACCGCACGCAGACGTTCCGCAACACCAACCTGCTGGTGCGCAAGCCCGACTGGGACATCAAGGTGTCCAAGACCGGCTACATCAACGAAGCCGGAGAATGCCTGGTGATGCTGGCGCGCATCAATGGCCGCGACCTGGCCATCGTGCTGCTGGATTCGCAGGGCAAGTTGTCGCGCATCGGCGATGCCGTGCGCATCCGCCGCATCGTGCAGAGCGAAGTGGCCATGGCTTCGACCCAGCCAGGCGGCTGAGCCACGCCTGCCCGTCGTGGCGCGGGCCTATGCCGCCACAGGCCGCTTGGGGCGCAGGGGCTGCGGGTCGTACATGGACGGCGGCAGCCCGTCGAGCACAGCCTTGGCATTGAGCGAACGGATCGGCACCGTCGCATCCGCGGGAATGCGGCCCTCGGCCTGCAGCAGTTGATAACGCAGGCAGCACACTCGCAGGAACGAGGTGAAATTGGCGGCCTCGCCGCGATACGCCACCAGTTCGTCGTAGAGGCGCTCGATCAGTTGCGTCACCCGCATGCCATCGCGCGCCGCGATTTCTTCCAGCACCCGCCAGAACAATTGCTCCAGCCGCAGGCTGGTGGCCGCGCCATGCAGGCGCAGGGAACGGGTCTCATACGCGTAGGACTGTTCGCTCGCGCGGATGAAGATTTCACACATGGGCGCTCCTGTTGCGGAAACGATGTTCGCAGGCCACTGTACGACGATAGCCGGCGCCGCGGCAAGACGGGCCCCGGCCCAGGCGCCGCGGCCGAATCTGCAACCACACGTATCCATCGTCCCCCACGTCCGATGCCCGTTGATAAAAATCAAGACCTCGGACGCGTCTCCATCCGAGCATGCTAAGACTGATCTGACTTCGGAGGTAACGATGCATAAAACGATGAAGGCTGCCGTGGCTCGCGCGTTCGGCAAGCCCCTGGAAATCGAAGAAGTCGAGGTACCACGCCCGCGCGCGGGCGAATTGCTGGTGAAGATCGAGGCTTGCGGCGTCTGCCACACCGACCTGCACGCGGTCGAGGGCGACTGGCCGGTCAAGCCCAACCCGCCTTTCATCCCGGGCCATGAGGGCGTAGGCCACGTGGTGGCGGTGGGCGAAGGCGTGACGCACGTGAAAGAAGGCGACCGTGTCGGCATCCCCTGGCTGTACTCCGCCTGCGGCCATTGCGAGCATTGCCTGGGGGGCTGGGAAACGCTTTGCGAGCAGCAGCAAAACGCTGGCTATTCCGTCAACGGCGGCTTTGCCGAATATGCGCTGGCGGCGGCGGACTACGTGGGCCTGCTGCCAAAGAACGTCGGCTTCGTCGAGATCGCGCCGGTACTGTGCGCGGGAGTCACGGTCTACAAGGGGCTGAAAATGACGGACACCCGGCCCGGCAACTGGGTGGTGATTTCCGGCATCGGCGGCCTGGGGCACATGGCGGTGCAATACGCGCGCGCCATGGGCCTGAACGTGGCGGCGGTGGACATCGACGACGACAAGCTGGCATTCGCCAAGCGCCTGGGCGCGGAGGTGGTCGTGAACGCCAAGACCACCGATCCGGCGACCTATCTGAAGCAGGAAATCGGCGGCGCCCATGGCGCGTTGATCACGGCCGTTTCGCCCAAGGCGTTCGAGCAGGCGCTGGGCATGGTGCGCCGTGGCGGCACGGTGGCGCTGAACGGCCTGCCGCCGGGCGACTTTCCGCTGTCGATCTTCGACATGGTACTCAACGGCGTGACGGTGCGCGGCTCGATCGTCGGCTCGCGGCTGGACCTGCAGGAATCGCTGCAATTCGCCGAGGAAGGCAAGGTCCACGCCACCGTGGCAACCGAGAAACTGGAGAACATCAACAGTGTGTTCGACCGCATGCGCCGCGGCCAAATCGAAGGCCGCATCGTGCTGGACATGGCGGCGTAGCCCGGCGCCGCCATGAATGACAGAAGGCGCCGACGGCTGACACTATTTTTTACCCCGCCCCGAGGCTGTGGCTGTCATCGTCGCCGGTACACTACGGTGATTCCTCAAGGAGCCATATGTCGATTCAATCGTTGGGCCGCTACGGTATTGTG